>NZ_JALCZB010000034.1:0-45122 GCF_022690745.1 Anaeromyxobacter sp. SG64
GCCGGGGCCGTGATCGCCCTCGCCGCGTCCACCACGCTCGCGTGGCAGTTGGCGCACTGGAGTCCCAAGCCGCCGACGTGGAACGTGTGCTTTCCGGTATCGGGCGGGCTGCCGTGACAGGAGGTGCCGCCCTCGCCGGCGGCGCGGGCGTAGCGCTCGAACCACTCGCGCGCCCGCGCGAGCTCTCCCGCCTGCGCCGCGAGCCTCCCCATCGCCGCGAGCGTCGCGGCGTCGTCCGGCTCCCGGCTCAGGATCGCGAGCCGGTCGTCGCGCGCCTCGCCCGGGCGGCCGAGGGCGTCGTGCGCCGCCGCGAGCAGGCGGAGGGACTCGAGCTCTCCCGGCTCGAGCTGCGCGGCACGGCGGAGGTGGCGCTCGGCGAGCCCCGCCTGGTCCCGGTCGAGCAGCGTCCGGCCGAGCTCGCGGAAACCCGCGCTCGCCTCCTCCGGCGCGCGCGCCGCGAGATCCTCGAGCGTGCGGGTGGCGGCCGCGTCGTCGCCGGTGTCGAGATACAGATCGGAGAGGACCCGCCACGGCGTCGGATCGACCTGCTCGCCGCGCGCCGCGAGCCCAGTCTCGACGCGGATGGCCTGGCGCAGGGCGAGCGTCGCCTCCTCGAGCCGGTCGCGCTCCACGGCGAGCCGCGCGAGGAGGACGTGCGCCTCGGAGGCGGCCCGGCCGGCGTCCCCTGCGCGCTCGACGGCCGCGCGCGCCTCGGTCTCGGCCGCGTCGAACCGCTCGAGCTCGAAGAGGGCGCCGGCGAGCGACACGCGCAGCTCCGGGCTCGCCGCGTCGTAGGCGACCGCGAGCGCCAGCGCGTCGGCCGCCCCCTGCGCGTCGCCGGCTCGCAGCCGCCGGTGTGCGTCCAGGTAGCAGGCGATGGCGCGCGCGGAGGCCCAGCGGCGCCCGCCGCCGTCGGAGCCCTCCGCTTGCCCGGCGCGGGGTGCCGTTTCGCCCGGGCCGGAGGCGGCGAACGCGGTCCCCGCGGTGCTCGCCAGGACGAGCACAGCGGCGACGAGGGCGGGGCGCGCGGCGGCGTTCATGACCGTGAGCAGGCGAGGGAGCGAGCGCTTCAGGAACGGGATCGAGCATAGCGACCCCCTTCCGGCGCATCAATCCGAGAGGGGGCGGCGCGGGGGGCGCCGGGTGCGGGTGGAGGTGGGCGAGCGCCCGCCATCGGCGCCGCGCTTCCCCGCCGGCGCGAGCGCGCTCGCGACGGCGCCCTCCAGCGCGCCGTCCGCGGGCGGAGCAGCCACGACCTCGGCACAGCCCGCCTCGCGCAGCGGCGCGAGCCAGTCGGGGTGCCCGACCGCCACGATCGGCGTCGCGCCGAGCTCGCGATCGGTGCGCAGGGAGCGCAGCACCTCGCCGCCGTCCGCCGCGGGCGCGTGGATGACGAACACGTCCGGCGTGAACCGCGCCGCGGCCGCGCCGGCGGCGAAGCCCGGCGACGCCTGGTCCACCGCGTAGCCGGCCGCCGCGAGCTGCCGCGCCGCGCCCTCGCGCGCCGGCCCGGGCTCGGCGATGACGAGCGCCTTGCGCCGGGCGTGCGCCGCGTCGTCGAGATCCGCAGGCAGCGGCATGCCGTGGCGGATCATGAACGTCGCGAGATCCTCGCGGGCGATGCGCCGGTGTCCACCCGGAGTGCGGTGCGCCTTGAGCCGGCGCGCCTTGATCCAGTTCACCACCGTGGGCAGCGAGACACCGAGGAGGCGGGCGGCCTCGAACGTCGTGTAGTAGCGGTTCATCGCGCCTCGAACATGGTAAGGACATCGACATGGCGCCGTCCGCTTACCTCATGGGCGCGGTCCAGATGACCTCCACCGCCGACCGGGCGCGGAACCTGGAGGTGGCGCTGCGTCTCGTCGAGGACGCGGCCGATCTGGGCGCGCGGCTCGTCGCCCTGCCAGAGAACTTCTCCTACATGGGCCCCGAAGAGGGGCGGATCGCCGGCGCCGAGCCGCTGGAGGGGCCCACGCTCGGCGCGCTCCGCGAGCTGGCCAGGCGGCGCGGGATCTTCGTCGTCGCCGGCTCCATCTCCGAGAAGGTGGACGACCCGCGACGCACGGCGAACACCTCGGCGCTCATCGCCGACGACGGCCAGATCGTCGCCGCGTACCGCAAGATCCACCTCTTCGACGTGAACATCCCCGACGGCGCACGCTACGCCGAGTCGGAGGGCGTCGTGCCGGGGGACAAGGTCGTCATCGCGCCCACGCCGCTCGGGCGGGTCGGCCTCACCATCTGCTACGACCTGCGCTTCCCGGAGCTGTACCGGAAGCTGGCGAGCCTCGGCGCGGAGGTGATCACCATCCCCGCGGCGTTCACGCTCTTCACCGGCAAGGATCACTGGGAGGTGCTCGTGCGCGCGCGCGCGATCGAGAACCTCGCCTACGTCATCGCGCCGGCGCAGGTGGGCCGCCACTCGGCGAACCGCCAGACCTTCGGGAACGCGATGATCGTCGACCCCTGGGGCGTCGTGCTCGCGCGCTGCCCGGACGGCGAGGGCGTGTGCGTCGCGCCGTTCCGGCGGGACCGGCTGGAGAAGGCGCGCCAGGAGCTGCCGGCGCTCAAGCACCGGAAGCTCTAGGTGCGGCGCACGAGGCCTGCCTGCGCCGGGCAGGCTCAACTTCAAAACACCAGCATCAGGCCGCCCTGCAGCGAGACGCCGTCGGTCGAGAGGTTCCAGCTCTTGCCGCTGCCGAAGTCGTCCACCTGGGCGCGGGTGACGTCGAAGAACAGGTACGTGTGGTTCACGCCCGTGTCGTTGTCGAGCTCGCGCGCGAGCCCGGGGTCGAAGGCGTCGAGGAGCAGCGCGGCGCCGCCCGTGACGGACCAGCCGTTCGTCGCACCCTTCTTGGACCAGTCGCCGGTGCCCCCCGTCACCCACCAGTTGTAGCGCTCGAAGGCCGCGCGCCCGTAGAACGACAGCGGCACGAAGCGGTAGTGCTCGGCGAGCCAGTCGAGGCGGAGCGTCACGGTCGCGCTGGTCGGGACGATGGCGAGGGTGGTCTTGTCCGGCGACGGGACGAGGACCGTGGTGCCGTCGGGGTTCGCCTGCTCGATGAGCCCCTTGCCGTTCTTCTGGAAGTACCCGGTCCGCAGCCCGACCTCGATCGCGCCGAGGTCGTTCGCGAAGATCGCCTTGGAGGCGCCGAGGCGGAACATCCAGCCGCTTCCGCCGCCGAGGATCCGCTCGTACGGCCCTGGCCTGGTCGCGAACTCCGAGTCGAGGTCGGGCGTGTAGGTGCCCGCGCCGATCTCGAACGAGCCCCACTTCGGGGAGCGGTCCTGCGCGGCGGCGGGCAGCGCGAGCGCCGCGAGGGCGAGGGCGAGGAGGAGCTTCGCGTTCACTTGCGCCTCCGGAACGCCAGCGCGAGCGCGGCGCCGAGGATGCCGAGCGCGCCGGCGGGGCCGCTCGCGCAGCCGCCCTGCTCCTGCCCGCCGCTCGAGTGGTAGTACTCCCAGAAGTCCTCCACCGGCTGCGGCGTCCCGGTCTTCGGCTCCGACGGCTGGCTCGCGTTGTCCGCCGAGGAGTAAGCAACCACGGTCACCTGGTACTCGACGAGGTTCGTGAGCCCGTCGATCCGGCCGCTGACCCGGCCGGTCTCGTCGAGGATCTTCCCGGACCAGTGATCCCGGGCGTCCTTCGTCGCGTCGGTCGCCACCGCGTGGATCTTGAAGTAGCTCGCGTCGGCCGCGCCGCCCGTGCCGTGATCCCACGAGACGCGCAACCCCTGCTCTCCCGGCTCGACCGTCACGTTGGCCGGGCTCGCGGGAGCCTTCAGGTCGAGCTTCATCGAGCCGTTCGCCGAGGCGCTCGCGTCGGTCTGGCCGGAGGGGACGAAGTGGACGCAGACGTAGATCGTGCGCGCCGTCGTCTCCGCGCAGGAGTAGCCCGTCGCGAGCACGAAGTCGGCGGTCCGGAAGTCGGCGCTCTGCGGGTTGGCGGTGGCGCTGATGTCCTCGCCGATCTGGGCCGCGCGCACGCTGTCCGCCGGGACGTCGCTCGTGTCGCAGAGCTTGACCGCGTTCGTGGTCGTGGAGGTCGGCGCGCGCGAGGACGCGTAGACGCGATAGGTCCCGCCCGCGACGCCGGTGGCCGCCACCGCCCACGAGAGGCTCACGGTCGTCGTGCTCGCGGGATCGCAGTCCGCGGAGCCGAGGAGGTTGTCGGGCGTGAACGTGACCGTGCCCGCCGTCTGGGCGCGGACCAGCGCGGGCAAGGCCAGCGCTGCGAGGAGGAGTGCTCGGCGCATGATGGGCGCCGATTCTGCAACCGGAGCGCCAGGGGGGCAAGGGAACGATCCCCCCCGACTCCCTCGCGATTTCCGGCTCGCTCGAGCCGCGCGGGCGCCGGCGGGGCGCCAAAATGGCAGCGCCCGCGCGGGCGGGCTGACAATTTGGCAGAGGCTAGAGGTGCTGCTCGGCGAGGACCCGCGCGATCTGCAGGGCGTTCGTGGCGGCGCCCTTGCGCGTGTTCTCGACGACCAGGAACAGGTCGAGCCCGCGCGCCTGCGAGCGGTCCTCGCGCAGGCGGCCCACCAGCACGGCGTCCTCGTTCGCCGCGAGCATCGGCATCGGGTAGATGCCCTCCCCCGGCGTGTCCACGACCTTCACGCCCGGCGCGGCCCGCAAGAGCTCCCGCGCCTCGCTCACCCCGAGCTTCTCGCGCGTCGTGACGTTCACCGCGACGGCCTCGCCGTAGAAGACCGGCACCCGCACCGCGGTCGCGGTCAGGCGCAGCTCGGGCGCGCCGAGGACGCGGCGGGCGTCGCGGACGATCCCCTCCTCCTCGTCGGTCGCGCCGCCCTCGCCGAAGGCGCCCACCTGCGGGATCAGGTTGAACGCGAGGCGGTGCGGGAAGCGCGCCGCGGGGTCCGGCTCCTTGAGGCCGAGCAGGTCCCGCGCCTCGCGCTCGAGCTCTGCGACGCCCGCGCGGCCGGCGCCGGAGGCCGGCTCGTACGTCGAGACGACGACCCGCTCGATCCCCGCGGCGCGGAGCGGCGCGAGCGCCAGCGCCACGGCCGTCGCGGTCGGGCCGGGCGTCGCCACCACGCCGCGTGCGCGGAAGGCGGCGATCGCCTCGGCGTTCAGCTCGGCGACGACGAGCGGCACCTCGCCGTCGGCGCGGAACGCGGGCGAGACGTCCACCACGGCGCAGCCCTCCGCCCACGCCCGCGGCGCCCACTCGCGCGCGACCTCGGCCCCGGCGCAGAAGAGCGCGACGTCGCAGCCGCGGAACGCGCCGTCCGCGAGCGGTGCGACGCGCAGGTCGTCGCCCTGGAACTCGACGAGCTCGCCCGCCGAGCGGGGCGAGGCGAACGGGCGGAGCGCCTTCACGGGGAGGTCGAGCTGGTCGAGCGCGTCGAGCGCAGCGCGCCCGACCTCGCCGGTGGCGCCGACGAGGGCGAGGGTCATGGGGAGCTTGGGCACGGCGGTTCTCCTGGGCGCGAGGTTCGGGATGCGGTCGAGGCGGGCGTCGGTGAGGTCGAGGTCGAGGGGGCTGCCCTCAGCTCCCGAGCAGCTCCCTGAGCGCGGCCTCGAGGGTCGGAAAGCGGAAGCGGTAGCCGAGCTCGAGCGCCTTGCGCGGCACCACCCGCTGGCTCCCGAGGACGGCCTCGGCGGCCTCGCCCACCGCGAGCCGCACGGCGACCTCCGGCGCGGCGAGGAAGCTCGGGCGTCCGAGCACCTTGCCGATCGCGCGCGCGAGGTCACGGTTGCGGACCGGCTCGGGCGCGCAGGCCGCGAGCGGCCCCTCGACGCGCGCGTCCTCGAGCGCGAAGCGCACGATCCCGACCTCGTCGGCGAGGTGGATCCAGGGCATCCAGAAGTCGCCCCTCCCGAGCGGCCCGCCCGCGAAGAGGCGGAACGGCCGGACGAGCTTCGGGAGCGCGCCGCCGGCGGGAGAGAGGACGATCCCGGTGCGCAGGAGCACGAGGCGCGCCCGCGCCGCGGCCGGCGTGGCGGCGGCCTCCCACTCGCGGCAGACGTCGGCGAGGAACCCCTCCCCGCCGGAAGAGCCCTCGTCGAGGAGCTCGTCCCCGCGCGAGCCGTACCACCCGACGGCGCTGCCGGAGACGAGCACCCGCGGCCCGCCCGCGCGCACGACGGCGGCGATGCGCTCCGTCGCGCGCACCCGGCTCTCGCGGATGCGCCGCTTCTTCGCGGCGGTCCAGCGCCCCTCGACGATGGGCTCGCCCGCGAGGTTCACGCAGGCGTCGCACGCCGCGAGCGCCTCCTCCCAGCCGCCTCCCTCCGCCGGATCGCCGGTGAGGACGCGCGTACCCGCCGGCAGGATCCGGTCGGCGCCGCGGCTGCGGGACAGCGCGGTGACCGCGTGCCCGGCCTCGAGGAGCGCGCCGCAGAGGGCGCGCCCGATGAGCCCCGTGGCGCCGGTGACGAAGACGTGCATGGTCAGGACAGGATCTGCGCGGCGACGTTCGCCCCCGGCACGTGCGACATGAAGTGCACGAGGGCGAGCAGCCCCGCCGCGAGCGCGGCGTAGCCGACGCCGAAGAGCGCCATCTCGAGCGGCCGGAGCGGCGCGGCCTTCGCGGCCTGCTCCATCCGCTGGAGGTCGCGCACGAAGAACGCCTCGGACGGCGAGCCGAGCGGCGGCCCCGCCACCGCGCGCAGGTAGCGGAACTGCGCGGGCCCGAAGCGCGCGCGCTCGGGCAGGAGCCGCAGCGCCCGCCCGCCCGCGCGCGCCTGCGCCTCCGCGACGAGCTCGAGCGCGCCGAGGAGCGCGATGATCCAGACGAGCTCGTAGCCGAGCGTCGTCCCCACCGCGACCGCGGCGCCGAGGCCCAGGATCGTGAGCGCGACCCCGAGGGTCGAGGAGAACGAGAACGCGAAGGCCTGCATGACGCGCCCGCCGTCGAGCGGGGCGATGGGGAGCAGGTTGAAGAGGTTGATCACCGCCCACCAGGTGGCCACGGCGGCGAACATGGGATCGCGCGTCCAGAGCCAGAGGGCGGCGGGGAGGAGGGCGAACAGGGAGCCCCACAGCGGCCCGTTCAGCGCGACGTACGCCTGCTGGCGGCGCGAGGTGAACGCGTCGTCGGTGACGGCGATCGCCCCGAGGAACGGCACGAAGTACATGCCGCGCACGCTCATGCCGGTCCTCCGCATCGCGTGGACGTGGCCGTACTCGTGGACGAAGAGCTGGACGAGGAGCGCCACCGCGAACTTCCAGGAGAAGAGGACGCCGTAGGTCGCCGCAGAGGCGGCCGCCCAGCCGAGGTTGGCGGTCTTCGCGGCCTTGGCGACCGTCCCGCCCAGCTTGCCGAGGAGGCCGAGCAGGCCCACCCGAGATCGCCGCTCTCCCGCGGCCGGCGCCCCGGTGGGCGCGGGCGCCGCCTCGACGACGGGCGGAGCGAGCAGGGCCGGCGGCAGGACGTGCCACGCCGGAGCGCGCTGGACCACGAGGGCGAGCAGGAGCGGGGCGTCGCGCAGGTCCTCGATCTCGACGTCGGCGCCGTCGAGCCCGCGCACCGCCTCGCACCCGCGCGCGCCGGCGAGGTCGGCGAACGCGAAGGAGCGGCCGCGCGCGTCCGCCACGATGGCGTAGGGCTGCCAGGAGCCGTCGGGGCGCGGGCTCCTCCCGAACCCGAGCCGCAGCTCCTCCCAGCGCGCCGAGAGCCCCGCGTCGCGGCCCTTCACCGCGAGGCCGCCGGCCGTCGCGACGACGCGCAGGCCGGTGAGCTGGCGGAAGGCGAGCGCGAGGGCGGCGGCGACCGCCCCGAACGCGAGCGAGAGCAGGAACGGCGCACCCGCGACGACGCCGAGGACGACGCCGCCGGCGGCGCCGGCGACGAGGGAGAGGAGGACGTTGCGCAGCGCGGGGCGAAAGACGGCGGCTTCCATGGGGGCGTCGGGCGTTTGGCCTTCGCGGCCTGTCGGGACCGGTCTGGGGCGGAGGTGGGAAGATAGCCGAGTCGGGGCGTCCGCGCTCGGCGCGCCGGCGCACCATAGGTCGCGCGCCGCAGGCGCAAGGAGCGAGGACGCCCGCCGCAGGCCGGGATCGTGCGCCGAGTCAGCGATCCGCGCCGGGGCCGAGCCCCTTCGGAAACTTCAGCTCCGCCTCGCTCGGGCGGACGTAGTGCGGCTCGAGCGCGAAGAGCGCCTGCGGGTCGAAGCTCGCGCCGGCGAGCCTCGGTCCGGCGAGCGCGGCGACCGCCGCGGCGGTGGGCGCCGCGATCGCGGTCTCGAGCCGCGCGAGGTGCCCCTCGAGCGCGGCGGCGTACGCCGCGTAGCCCTCGCCGAACGCGGCGGCGCCGGGCACCGTCGCGACGCGCTCGAGCAGCGCCGCCGGGGGAAGGGCCGCCTCGGGCAGCACCGCCTCCACCGCCCCGCCCGCCGCGCGGTAGAAGCCCGCGTAGACCTCGCCCTTCTTCGCGTCGAGGAGCGGCACGAGCACCTCGCCCGGGCGGGCGTCCGCCTCCGCCGCGAGCGCCATCGCCGCGAGGCTCGACACGCCCGCGATCGGGCGGCGGTTCGCGTAGGCGAGCCCCTTCCACGTGGCGAGGCCGATGCGGAGCCCGGTGAACGAGCCCGGCCCGATGCCGATGGCGAAGCCCTCCACGTCGGCGAGGCGGAGCCCCTCCGCGTCGAGGAGCGCGACGAGCGCCCCGGGGAGCCGCCCGCCGTGCCCGCCGGTCGCGCCGGGGGCGGGGCGCGCCGGCGCGTGCTCGGTGCGCTCGCAGCGGACGCGCGGCGCCGCGCCCGGGAGGACGTCCACGAGCGCGACGGAGAGCGTGAGCGTGGCGGTGTCGAGGGCGGCGACGAGCATGCCGCGCTTCTTACCCCACGAGCCGCACGATGTCGTTCTTGAACACGAAGAGCATGAGCGTGAAGAGCAGGACGATCCCCACGATGTTGGCGATCTCCCGCGCCCGGAGGGACAGCGGCCGCCGCGTGACGGCCTCGACGAGCGCCTGCGCGATGTGCCCGCCGTCGAGGACCGGGATCGGCAGGAGGTTCATGAGGCCGAGGTTCACGCTGATGAGGGCCATCTTGAAGAGGAACGACGCCCAGCCCTCCTGCGCCGCCTCGGAGGCGATGGAGAACAGCATGATCGGCCCGCCCACCGTCTTGAAGCTGATCTGGCCGGTGACGATCCGCTGGATGCCGAGCACGGTGAGGCGCACCACCTCGGAGAGCTGGCGCCACGCGAGCCCCGCCATCTCGACGGGGCCGCGCGAGAGCGGGACCTCGTCCACCACGAGCGCGCGCGCGTCCACGAGCGCCCGGCGATCGGGCTGGAACCCGAGCACGAGCCGCTCCTTCCGCTCCTTCGTGAGCTCGTCGACGTAGCTCTCCTTCGCGGGGACGAGCGTGGGGGTGCGGCCGTCGGCGAGGGTGAGCGCCACCGGCTTGCCCACCTGGAACTCGCGGGCGAGCGCGTTCACGTCGCGCATGAACGAGCGCACCGGCTTCCCGTTGATCGCGGCGATGGCGTCGCCGCGGCGCAGCCCGGCCTTGTCGGCGGGGCTGCCGGGGACCACCGCCGCCACGAACGTCGAGAGCGACGGGTCGGCGGGGAGGAACGCCGGGCGGCCGCCGGCGCAGGTGGGGACCGCGTCGAGCTTCACCGGATCGAAGGACGCGAGCGTCGCCCCGGGGAGCTTCTCCGCCCGCTCGCGGACGACCTCGAGCGACACGGGCTTGCACGCGGCGTCGCGGACCGCGTGCTCGAGCTCGCCGAGGTGGCGGACCTTCGTCCCGTTCACCGCGACCACCAGATCGAACGGCTCGAGCGGGCCGGCGGCGCCGGCCGTCGCGGGCGCCACCACCGCGGGGGCGTAGAACGCCGTCACGCCGATGACCCCGCGGCGCGTGGTCTCGATGGGGTTCGCCTCCTCGTCCGCGGCGGGCACGATGGTGACCGGCCCGACGGGAGCTCCGTCGCGCTCGACGCGGAACGTGAGCGGCTCCCCCGCGTGCGGCGACACGAGGTCGCGCAGGTCGCCGAAGTAGCGCACCGGCGCGGGCGCCGTGCCGGGCGCCTGGACGGAGAGGATCCGGTCCCCGGCGCGCAGCCCTGCCTCCGCGGCGGGCGAGCCGGGGGCCACGGTGCCGACCACCGGGCCCGCGGTGGGCTCGCCGTTCTGCCCGATCATGAGGGCGAAGTAGATGAGGCCGGGGAAGACGAGGTTCATCGCCGGCCCGGCGAACGCGATGAGGAGCCGCTTCCAGGGCGGCTGCTCGAGGAAGCCGCGGCCGCGATCCTCCGGCGCGAGCTCCTCGCTCGGATCGTCGCCCGCCATCTTCACGTAGCCGCCGAGCGGAAGGAGCGAGATGCGGTACTCGGTCTCGCCGCGCCTGAACCCGAACAGGCGGGTCCCGAACCCGATGGAGAAGCGGACGACCTTCACCCCGAGCGCCTTGGCCACGAGGAAGTGGCCCAGCTCGTGGACGAAGATGAGCCCGCCCAGCAGGAGGACGATCGATCCAGCTTTGAGGAGGAGATCCGGCATGTCACTCCCATCGTACCGGGCGGCCGGGCGATTCGCCCGGACCCGTGCCGAAACTTTGGTCGCCTTGATGGAGCCAGGAAGGCGCGGCGGGGGGCGCGGAGACGGCTAACCCCCCGCGCGGGCGACGCGCTTCTCCGCCTCGCGGCGCCCCCAGTCGCTCGCGGCGAGCGCCTGCTCGACGCTCCTGACGGGCTCGACGGCGTGGGCCTCGAGGACGGAGGCGCAGATGTCGGCGATGTCGGGAAAGCGGCACCGTCGGGTGAGGAACGCGGCGACCGCAGCCTCGTCCGCCCCGGACAGCACCGCGGGGGCGGTGCCGCCCAGCTCGAGGGCGCGGTACGCGAGCATGAACGCCGGGAAGCGCGCCGGGTCGGGCTGCTCGAAGGTCAGCTTGCCCAGGCGGGCGAGGTCGAGCGGCGGGAGGTCGAGTGGCAGCCGCTCCGGGTGGGCCATGGCGTAGCTGATGGGGCCGCGCATGTCCGACACGCCGAGCTGCGCGACCATCGAGCCGTCGATGTACTCCACCATCGAGTGCACTATCGACTCGGGGTGAACGACGATGTCGATGCGGCGCGGCTCCACGCCGAACAGCCAGCGCGCCTCGATCACCTCGAGCCCCTTGTTCATCAGGGTCGCCGAGTCGATGGTGATCTTGTCCCCCATCGACCAGTTCGGGTGCTTGAGCGCGCGCTCCGGGCCCACGTCGGCGAGCTCGGCGGCGGGCACCAGGCGGAGCGGACCGCCCGAGGCGGTGAGGATGAGGCGGCGCACCTCGCGCCGGTTGTGGCCGGCGAGCGACTGGTAGATGGCGCTGTGCTCGGAGTCCACCGGCAGGATGGGCACGCCGCGCGCCGCGGCGCGCGCGGTGAGCAGCTCGCCCGCGAGCACGAGCGACTCCTTGTTCGCGAGGCCGACCGGCTTCCCCGCCTCGATGGCCGCGGCGGTGGAGCGGAGGCCCGCGCCGCCGGAGATCGCCGCGAGCACGAAGTCCACGTCCGGGTGCGAGGCGACCGCGACCGCCCCCGCCTCGCCGACGAGCACCTCGGTGCCGGGCGGCGCGAGCTCGCGCACCTCGCGCGCGGCCGCCGCGTCCGCGACGGACACGAGCCGCGGGCGGAAGCGCCGGACCTGCTCGGCGAGCCGGGCCGCGTTGCGCCCCGCGGCGAGGCCGACCACCTGGAAGCGGTCGGGGAAACGGCCGACGACGTCGAGCGCCTGCACGCCGATGGAGCCGGTGGAGCCGAGGATCGCGACGCGCTTCACGGGGCGAATCTCTATCACGGGCAGGCGAGGCGCGACCGGACGGCCCTACCGGAGGTACGCCGCGCAGACGTACACCCACGGCGCGACGAACAGGAGCGCGTCGATGCGGTCGAGCAGCCCGCCGTGGCCTGGGATGATCTTGCCGGAGTCCTTCACCCCCGCCGCGCGCTTCACCATCGACTCGGCCAGGTCGCCGAGCGGTCCGAGCACCGCCCCGCCGATCCCCACCGCGATCGCCAGCCCCACCGGGAGCTCGTCCGACAGGAGGAGCGCGCGCGTGACGAGCGCGCCCACGACGCTGCCCACCGCCCCGCCGGCGAAGCCCTCCCACGTCTTCTTGGGCGAGATCCGCTCGAGCAGCTTGTGCCGGCCGAGCGCGTGCCCGGTGAAGTAGGCGAAGGTGTCGTTGCCCCACGTCACCACGAACGCGAGGATCACCCAGCCCACGTCGAACCGGAGCCGGAGCCCGACGAGCGAGGCGATGAGCACGCCGCAGTAGAGCCAGGAGAGCGTGACGATCGCGATCGCGCGCGGGATCTCCTCGAGCGGCGAGCGCCGGAAGAGGGAGAACACGAACAGGGAGACGGTCGCGCCGGCGAGCGCGAGCCCCGACCACCCGGGCAGCAGGTTGCCGCTCGGCTCCCACGCGGCGACGAACGGGATCGCGCCCGCGATCGCGACGCCGAACAGCTCGGTCGCGCCCACGGTGCCGAACATCACGACGAGCTCGTACGCCGCGATGGCGGCGGCGGCGCCGGCCAGCACCGCGAACGGGAAGCCGCCGACGTAGGTGAGCCACACCGCGAGCGGGAACAGCACCACCGCCGAGGCGACGCGGAGCACGAGGTTCTGCCGGTTCTTCTGGTCGAACGCGGGCATTCGCTAGGTGCGGGGGCCGAGCTGCGCGCCGGTGAGCCCGAAGCGGCGCTCGCGCCCCTGGAAATCCTCGATGGCGCGGAAGAGCTCGCGATCGCGGAAGTCCGGCCAGAGGACGTCCGAGAAGTGGAGCTCCGCGTAGGCGCACTGCCAGAGGAGGAAGTTCGAGATGCGCCGCTCCCCGCTCGTGCGAACGAGCAGATCGAGCTCCGGGAGGCCGGCGGTCCAGAGCGCCGCCTCGATGTCGTCCGCCTCGAGCGCCGCGCCCTTCGCCGCCGCGGCCCGGCGTGCGGCCTGCACGAGCTCCTGCCGGCCGCCGTAGGAGAGCGCGAGCGTGAGGGTCATCGCCGCGTTGCTGGCGGTCTCGGCGCGCACCACCGCGAGCTTCTCGCGCACGACGTCGGGCAGACGGTCCAGCTCGCCGATGGCGTTCAGCCGGATGCCGTTCGCCATCATCTCGCCGCGCTCGGACTCGAGGAACTCGGCGAGCAGCGACATGAGCGCCCCCACCTCCTCGTCCGGGCGCGCCCAGTTCTCGGCGCTGAAGGCGTAGAGGGTGAGCGCCTCGACGCCGATGCGCCGCGCGGCGCGCGTCACCGCCCGCACCGACTCGGAGCCCTCGCGGTGGCCGAGCACGCGCGGGAGTCCCCGCGCCTCCGCCCACCGCCCGTTCCCGTCCATGATGATGGCCACGTGGCGCGGCACGGGTCTCGCCCGCACGCGTGCCTCGAGCTCTTCGACGGGGGTCTCGCCGGTCACGCGCGGCTCATAGCACGGGTCGCCGGGCGGCCGCGAGCCCGAACGTCAGTCAGGGCGCGGGTTTGACCCATTCCGCGAGGGTTGGCGTATGCTCGATTCCCGTGCCCCCCCGCCGCGTCGGCCCGTACGAGATCCTGTCCGTCATCGGGCGCGGTGGGGTCGGGACGGTCTACCGCGGCCGGCACACCGGGACCGGTCACCTCGCCGCGGTCAAGGTGCTCGGCGGCGCCGCCGCGGCCGACCCGACCGCGGCCCGGAGGCTCGCGCGCGAGTACGAGGTGCTCCGCGCGCTCGATCACCCGAACGTCGTGCGGGTGTACGACGCGGGATTCTCCGAGGGGTGCTCGTACCTCGCGATGGAGCTCGTCCTGGGGCTCCACCTGCGCGCGTACCTCTCCCCCGCCCTCGACGCGCCCCCCACTCCGGCGCCGCCCGGCGACTCCGCCTCGGCCGCCGAATCCGACGACGAGACCGAGTCGGGCGCTTCCGGCCCCTTCCCCGACGCGCGCGCCGCCCTGGCCGCCATGCTCGACGAGCCCGCGACGGAGACGGATTGGCCCAACCCGGCCGATCCCTCGTCGAGCGGCGGGTGCGGGCTCGCGCCCCCCTCGCCGGAGCTCCTCGTCGCGCTCAACCGTCCGGGCCGCGTGGAGCGGCTCCGCTCCGCCCTGGCGCAGGTCGCGGACGCCCTCGCGTACGTGCACGGAGAAGGGCTCGTGCACCGGGACCTGAAGCCGACGAACGTCATGATCGACGACGCGCGGGTCGCCCGGCTCATGGACTTCGGGCTCGTGAAGACCGCGGCGGCCGACCCGGAGGAGGCGCTCACCGCGGTGGGCCGCGTGGTCGGCACGTACCGCTACATGTCTCCCGAGCAGGCTCAGGGCGAGCCGGTGGACGCGCGCAGCGACCTCTACAGCCTCGGCGTCATCCTGTTCGAGCTGCTCGCGGGTGTCCCGCCGTTCGTCTCGAGCGATCCCGTCGCGCTCTGGCGCGAGATCCTCCACGCGGCCCCCCCCGCGCTGCTCTGCGTGAACCCCGGCGCCGACCCGCGGCTCGCCCGGCTCGCGGAGCGCCTCCTCGAGAAGGACCCCGGCCGCCGGCCGCCGACGGCGGCAGAGGTCGCGCGGGAGCTCCGGGGTCGCTGACCGCCGGACGGGCCCCCTCGTTACCTCCACGCCCTCCGGGCGACCACTCCGGCGGCGCGCGGGCGGCGCGCGCCGGAGCTAGGGCCTTCGCGGCGGGCACGTGTCCGCGCGGAGATGCGGAGATGACGATGCGTGATCGTTCGCGGGCTGCGGGTGGCTTCGGGAGACGCAGGCTCCTCACGGCCGGGCTCGGCGCGCTCGGCGTGGCGGGCGTGGGCGGGGGACTCGGGGGTGCTGCGCGCGCGGCGGCGCCGCGCGGCGGCCGAGACGTGCTCGCCGCGCCGGTGGGCGGCTCGAGCGAGCCGTCGGCGATCCCGTGGCTCGACAAGAACGGCAGCCACAACCAGTCGCCCGGTCCCGGGATGGACCCGTCGAACATCTTCCACTTCAAGGGTCGCATCGCGCGCGCGAACGACTTCGAGGGCACGGGCAAGGACGGGCAAGGAAACCCGCTCGTGTGGGGCGCCCCCTCCACCGACTTCTCCTTCATCGACGCGACCTACTGGCCCACGACCCGGATCGAGCGCAGAGGCCTCTTCGCGCACCTCTGACTGACGCTGTTCCGGGGGTCGGCGACCCCCGCCAGCAAGGTGCACGACTTCCATCCCGCCATCCGGCCGAACGGGCTCTACTGGATCGCGGACGTCCCGCCCGGCGCGCTCGTCGTCTCCGGGGACGGGCGCAAGGCGACCCTGCGGCTCACCGGGCTCGCCGTCATCGACCAGCCGCGCTGGCCCGAGCCGGACGCCGACGCGCGCCGGGCGCGCCTCGACGTCACCGTCGTCTGGACGGCGACCGACGAGCCCGTCACCATCGACGACCCCGCGAAGCAGTTCCGGTTCAAGGGCTGGAAGGCCACGGCGCAGGCGGAGGCGCGCGTCGAGGTGCCGTCGCTCGGCTTCACCTGGCGCTCGGACCCGCTCGCCACCTCGCGCGCGAAGTTCGGCGTCATCGGCGAGGAGGCGAACGGGCGCTATTACGGCGCGTGATTTCGGCGGCGGGCCGGCGGCCCGTGTCGCACCTCGCGGTTCGCACGGCCGGGCGCCGAAGCGGCGCGGCGGCGCCGGGGAGGACGCCGCGCCCGTCGTACCCGCCGCGTATCCTCCGCTCCGCCGTGTCGGACCTCCCCGCCTCCGCGCTCGACTACGCCGCCGTGGTCTCCGAGTACTTCCTCGGGCTGCGCGGCGCGGGGCTCATGCTGTCGCCGCTCGACGAGGAGCTCGTCTGCGAGTGGGAGCGGCGCGGCATCCCGGTCGCCGTCGTCTGCCGGGGCATCCGCCGCGGGCTCGAGCAGCAGCAGGAGGGCGGCGCCCGGCCGCCTCGCTCGCTGCGGGCGCTCAGGCTCGCCGTCGACGACGAGTGGCGCGACTACCGCAGCGGCCGGGTGGGCGACGCGCCGCCGGGACCGGCGGGAGAGGAGCCGGTCGCCGCGTCACGCCTCCGCGCCGCGCGCACGCTCCTCACCGAGGCCGGACGTTCCGCGCCGCCCGCGCTGCGGGAGGGCTATCGCGCCGCGTGGCGCGCGCTCGAGCCGGCCCTGGCCCTGGCGGCGGCCGGCGAGACGTCCCCGCTCGCGCGGCTCGACGCCGCGCTGGCCGAAGCCGACGCCCGCATCCTCTCCGCCTGGCTCACCTCGCTCGAGCCGCCGGTGCGCGCGGCCCTGGGGCCCCGCGTGCGCCTGCTCGCCGGCCCGCGCACGCGTTCGGCGAGCCGCGCCGCCTATCGCGACGCGCTCCGGGCCCACGTCTCCGACGCGGCGCGGGCGGCGGGGGTCACGTGCCTCCGCGGTTCGGTGTAGACTCCCGCCCCCATGCCAGACCCCGGGACGACCTCCTGCTCCGACTGCGGCGGCGGCGGCTACGTCGTGGAGCAGGTGCTCGGGCAGCCCGCGCGGGCCCGGCGCTGCACGTGCCAGTCCGCCTGCCCTCGCTGCGGCGAGACCGGCTACACCCTCGTGCCGTCGGGCGGGTCGATGGTCGCGCAGGTCTGTTCGTGCCGGCACCTGGACGAGCGGATCGGGGTGTTCAACCAGATCGGCATCCCCGCCGCCGTCGCGAAGGCCTCGTTCGACGGGTTCAAGAGCTGGTCGCCGGACCACGCCAAGGCGAAGGCGGTCGCCGAGGACTTCGCGCGCAAGTTCCGCAAGGACGCGCCGACGAAAGGCTACCTCCTCTACGGTCGCCCGGGCGCGGGCAAGACGCACCTCCTCGTCGCGACGCTCCGCTACCTCGCGCTCGAGAAGGGCGTCGCCGGGCGGTACGTCGAGTTCATGCTGCTGCTCTCCGACATCCGCTCCGGCTTCGACGCGAACCGCGGCCACATGGAGATCCTGCGGCCGCTCCTCTCCGTCCCGGTGCTCGCCATCGACGAGCTCGGCAAGGAGCGCGGCACCGAGTGGGAGCGCTCGATGCTGGACGAGCTCATCAGCCGGCGCTTCAACTCCGGCCTCGCGACGCTGTTCGCGACGAACTACTTCCTCGAGGCGCGCGCCCCCGCCGAGGAGCCGGGGCGCGTCGTGCGCACCCGCTCGCCCGAGTTCCAGCGCGACGCCGAGGCGATGACGCTCGCCCAGCGGGTGGGCGATCGCATCTACTCGCGGCTCAACGAGATGTGCAGCTTCGTGAAGCTCGACCCCGGCCACGACCTCCGCAAGGACCGGCACGGCGCCGGGAGCGGCGGGTTCTGGGGGTCGTGAGGGGCGGAGGAGCCGCCGCGCGGCGCCCGCGCGAGGCCGCGCTCAGCCGATGAGCCGCCGGTGGAGCTCCCGCGCCGCGTCCGGCAGCGCGCGCGCGTCGCAGTAGGCCGTCACGCGCAGCGCGGAGGTGAAGAGCGCGCGGGCGGGCGCGCCGAGGCCGTCGAGCACGCCGGTGACCTCGCGCAGCACGCGATGCCCGGCGGAGAGTCCGGTGCCCACCACCGAGACCGCGCCGAGCCCCTCGTCCGCGATGTCGATCCCGGGCACGTCGGCGCGGAGCGCGCGCGCGAGCAGCTCCCAGTCGTGCACGTTCTCGAGCGCGAGGACGAGCCCGGCGCGCGCGCCCGGCATCGCGATCTCCGCGGCGACGGCCCCGCGGCCCTCGAGCCGCTCCAGCACGGCGGGGAGCGCAGCGGCGGGCAGGCCGAGGAGCGCGAGCTCCTTCTGCGTCGCGACGCCGGCGATCCGCTCCGGGTGCGTCCCGCCACGAACCACCGTCTCCTCCGCGCCGCCGAACGTCGAGCGGGCGTGGATGGCGATGCCCCGCTCCTTCGCGAACTCGACCGCCTGCGCGTTCAGCACCTTCGCGCCGGCCGCCGCGAGCTCCTGCATCTCGTCGTACGAGAGCGCGTCGAGGCGCCGCGCGGTGGGGACGACGCGCGGGTCCGCGGAGAACACCCCCGCGACGTCCGAGTAGATCTCGCAGTCGCCGCCGAGCGCCGCCGCGAGCGCGACCGCGGTCGTGTCCGAACCGCCGCGGCCGAGCGTCGTCACCTCCTTGCGCGAGGAGACGCCCTGGAACCCGGCGACGATGACGACCTTGCCGCGGGCGAGCTCCTCCTGCACGCGGTAGGGCCGCACCTCGACGATGCGCGCGGAGGCGTGCGCGTCGGTGGTGAGGATGCCGGACTGGCTGCCGGTGAAGCTGATGGCGTCCACGCCCTGGTCCTGCAGCGCCATGGAGAGGAGCGCCATCGAGATGCGCTCGCCGGCGGTGAGGAGCATGTCGAGCTCGCGCCGGGGCGGCGCCGACGAGACCTGCTTCGCGAGCGCGAGGAGCTCGTCGGTCGTGTCGCCCATCGCGGAGACGACGACGCACACGTCCTTGCCCGCGCGCCGGGTCGCGGCGACCTTCGCGGCCACCTTGCGCATCTTCTCGACGTCGGCGACGGACGAGCCGCCGTACTTCTGCACGACCACCGGCATGGGGGACCTCCGGGCGCGAGAGCTTGCCCGCGGAGCGCCCGCCGGTAAAGGGCCGGCAGGGCGCAGGAGCGGCCGCTCGCCCGCCCGGGGCGGGGTGCGATATCTCTCGTGCTTCCGCACCCCCGGAGGCCGCGGGCTCCGGGCGGGCCGCGACGGAGGTTGACCCGACCCGAAGACCCTCTTATCTTCCGCCGTTCCGCCGTAACGGAAAGAAGGAAGAGCTAATGGCCCGCGTCACCGTCGAAGACTGCCTCCCCATGGTCGACAACCGCTTCGCGCTCGTGCTCCTCGCGACCAAGCGGACCCGTCAGCTGATGGCGGGCGCCCGGCCGCTCCAGGGCATGACGAAGAACAAGCCGCCCGTGCTCGCGCTCCGCGAGATCGCGACGGGCAAGGTGCGCTTCGACCGCTCGGTGAAGGACGCGCTCTCCGGCAAGTTCGACAAGGAGAAGTCGACGATCCCGGCCGGCCAGACGCGCACGCTGCGCTAGTCGCCTCCGCTCGCCCTCCGCAAGTCGGGGCGAGCAGGTCGCGGCGATCGCAAGCCGTCGCACCCCGCGGGCGCGCCTCACCGGCGCGCCCCGTTCGTTTCTGTGGCGCGAGGGTCTCGCCGCGCCGCCCCCCTCGTCACTGCGCCGTCCGCGCGCCCAGGTAATCGAGCTTCTCGCGCCCGCCGAGCCTGTAGCTCTGGCGCAGCTCGCGGAGGAGCCCCTCGATGTCGGCGTCCTCGACGAACCGGCCCTCGAGCCAGCGCGCGTAGCCGCCGCCCAGCCGGTTCGCCTCGCGGTAGCGCGCGAGCGCCTCGGGACCGAGGTGGGCGTGGTACCGGACGCGCTCGAAGAGGCGCCGGCGGAGCGCGCCGCTCGTCCGGCGGAGCCCGCGCCGCCACAGGTGCAGGAGCAGGACCGCGAACTTGTCCACCTCCGCCTGCGCCTCGAGCTCGAGGAGCGAGACCGGTCGCCCGGCCGCGGCGCGGGTGGCGAGGTAGACGAAGTGCGAGACGCCCTCGGCGGCGCAGGCGACGCGCGCGAGCGCGGCGCGCGCGACGAGGCGGGGGCGCCGGTGGTGCGGATCGGCCGCCGCGGCGGTCTCCATCACCGCGTCGTCGAGGTAGAGCCCCAGCGCGACCCCGTCGTCCTCCTCGAGGACGAGCAGCTCCTCCGGCGCCTCCGGTACCCGCCCCGCCGCCCTCGCCGCCTCGCGCCCGACGAGGAACGCGGCGACCCGCGGCGCCTCCACCGCGTAGATCGCCTCGAGCTCGCCCTGGAGGAACGCGAGGGTCCGCCCTGCCCGGCCGCGCGCCGCGCGCGTCACTGCGGCAGCTCCCCCTTGCCTCGCCGTGCGCCCGGCCCGGCGAAGAGCGCGACGCCTCGCTCGCGGAGCAGCTGCGCGACGCGCTCGGAGCGCGTCTGGAGGAAGCGCTCGTAGAGCCGCACGAGGCCGCGGTTCGAGCGGAGGTCCGAGAGCTCCGCGATCTCGGCGAAGAGATCCACGAACTGCTCGAACCGCCCGGAGAGCTCGCCGTAGAGCGCGTCGAGCCCCGGCCGACCGCGCTCGGTCTCGGCGAGGGCGGAGTACGCCCGCTCGCCCATGGCGATGTAGTAGTCGACGTCCACCGGCGAGCGCGCGAGCGAGTCGCCGAAGAAGCCCGAGACGAAGAGCGCGGTGTCTCCGAGGCGGCGCAGGTGCGCGGCGCGCGCGCGCCGGTCGGCCTGCAGCGCGCGGAGCAGGACGAGCGCGAGCGGCTCGGAGCGGACGGTCCCGTCCGCTTCCTCCACGAAGAGCCGCTCCGTCTCGAGGAACCGGGTGAGGAGATCGACGAGGTAGAACTCGGTGGCCTCCTGGATCTTGAGCCTGCGGGTCGAGAGCGTGTCCGCGACGAGCTCGCGGAACCATTCCTGCGCGGACTTGCCGACGAGGATCGACTGGCTCACGGTTGCCGGGCCCTCCTCTCGCCCCTCCACGAGGCGCCCTCCCCGACCGGCGGAGAGCGACCTCCTTCCAGAACGGTACGCTCTGCGATCTCCTGCGGCAAGCTGCCGCACTTGCGACGGATTTCCCGGGGACCACGCCGCGTCGCGCCAGCTCGAGCAGCCTGGCCGGGCGACTGCCAGCCGCCGCCTCGGCACTCGATCGGGTCGACTGCCAGCCGCGGGCAAAAAAGGCGCCCGTTTTCGGGGCTTTCGCGATCCGCGGTGCTCGCTTGACACCTCGGGGGCGGTGATTAGGATCCGCCGCGCCGCTGGCAGTCGGTTGGGTCGAGTGCCAGCGGCGTGAACGACCTGCTCATCGTCCCGGCGCGGCGCGCCGGGATCACACCGGAGGCATCCATGACGAAGATCCGCCCGCTGCAGGACCGCATCATCGTGAAGCGCGTGCAGGAGGAGGAGAAGACGAAGGGCGGCATCATCATCCCCGACTCGGCGAAGGAGAAGCCGATCGAGGGCAAGGTGCTCGCCGTCGGCAACGGCAAGGTCCAGGAGGACGGCAAGGTCCGTCCGCTCGACGTGAAGGCCGGCGACCGCATCCTCTTCTCCAAGTACGCGGGCACCGAGATCAAGATCGACGGCGAGGAGCACCTCATCATGCGCGAGGACGACATCCTCGGCGTGATCGAGAGCTAGTCGCCCGCCTTCCCCTCTCAAGAAACGGAGCACATCAGAATGTCTGCCAAGGAAATCTGCTTCGACCAGAAGGCGCGCGACGCGATCCTCAAGGGGGTCAACACGCTCGCCGACGCCGTGAAGGTGACGCTCGGGCCCAAGGGCCGGAACGTGGTCATCGAGAAGAGCTTCGGCTCCCCGACCATCACGAAGGACGGCGTGACGGTCGCGAAGGAGATCGAGCTCGAGAACAAGTTCGAGAACATGGGCGCGCAGATGGTGAAGGAGGTCGCGTCGAAGACCTCCGACGTCGCCGGCGACGGCACCACCACCGCCACCGTGCTCGCCCAGGCGCTCTACCGCGAGGGCTCGAAGCTCGTCGCGGCCGGGCACAACCCGATGGACATCAAGCGCGGCATCGACAAGGCCGTCGAGATCATCGTGGGCGAGCTGAAGAAGCTCTCCAAGCCGACGAAGGACCAGAAGGAGATCGCCCAGGTCGGCATCATCTCCGCGAACGGCGACACGACCATCGGCAACATCATCGCCGAGGCCATGGAGAAGGTGGGCAAGGAGGGCGTCATCACCGTCGAGGAGGCGAAGGGCCTCGAGACGACGCTCGACGTGGTCGAGGGCATGCAGTTCGACCGCGGCTACCTCTCGCCGTACTTCGTGACGGACGCGGAGCGGATGGTCGCGAACCTCGAGGACGCGTACATCCTCATCCACGAGAAGAAGATCTCGAACATGAAGGATCTGCTCCCGCTGCTCGAGCAGATCGCGCGCTCGGGCAAGCCGCTCCTCATCGTGGCCGAGGAGGTCGAGGGTGAGGCGCTCGCGACGCTCGTCGTGAACAAGCTCCGCGGCACGCTGCACGTCGCGGCGGTGAAGGCGCCGGGCTTCGGCGACCGCCGCAAGGCGATGCTCGAGGACATCGCGATCCTCACCGGCGGCCACATGATCGCCGAGGAGCTCGGCCTCAAGCTCGAGCAGGTCACCCTGAAGGACCTCGGCCGCGCGAAGCGCATCTCGATCGACAAGGACAACACCACGATCGTCGACGGCGCCGGCCAGAAGGCCGACATCGAGGCGCGCGTGAAGACGATCCGCGCCCAGATCGAGGAGACCACCTCCGACTACGACCGCGAGAAGCTCCAGGAGCGGCTCGCGAAGCTCGTCGGCGGCGTCGCGGTGATCAACGTCGGCGCGGCCACCGAGACGGAGATGAAGGAGAAGAAGGCCCGCGTCGAGGACGCGCTGCACGCGACCCGCGCGGCCGTCGAGGAGGGCATCGTCCCCGGCGGCGGCGTGGCGTACCTGCGCGCCGTGAAGGCGCTCGAGGGCATGAAGGTGAGCGAGGGCGAGAAGTTCGGCCTCGACATCGTCCGCCGCGCCGTGGAGGAGCCGCTCCGCCAGATCGCCGGCAACGGCGGCTACGAGGCGTCCATCGTGGTGAACAAGGTGAAGGAGGCGAAGGAGGCCAACTTCGGCTTCAACGCCGCCTCGGGCGAGTACGAGGACCTCGTGAAGGCCGGCGTCATTGACCCGACCAAGGTCTCGCGCTCGGCGCTCCAGAACGCGGCCTCGGTCGCGTCCCTCATGCTCACCACCATGGCCCTCATCGCCGAGAAGCCGAAGGAGGAGGCCGCGGCCCCCGCCGGCGGCGGGATGGGCGGCATGGGCGGCATGGGCGGGATGATGTAGCTCGCCTCCCGCCGGCCCCGCGCCCGCCTCAGGGCGGCGCGGACCGCGGGAACGCTCGCAGGAATCGAAGGGCCGCCGGGAGACCGGCGGCCCTTTTTCTTTGGCATTTCCATTGGCGCCGCCAGGCGAGCGCGGTCGCGCTGCTCGCGCTGCTCGCGGTCTCCGCCCCTCGCCGGTCACGTCTACCGGGTTCGCGGGCGTGTCGGTCGAGGGTCTGCAGGTACTCCTACGCTCAGAGCGATCGACGCGACGGGTGTGGCGTTCGGCCGCGAGCCCATGACACCGCTCGTGTGCTGCACGATGCGGCATACAGCGCCGCGGGCAATTCGGGTCTTCCGGTGGACCACTGGTCGGGATTCGGGCCGCCCGGAGAACGAGCACCCGACCGAGTCCTTGTGTTTCACGGGAGTGTATCACGATGCGCGCACGCGAAGTGAAAGGCCGGATTCCCCTGGCCTCTCACTCTTGGAACCACCGGGGTCATCGATGCTCGCCGGGATGGTGGCGGCACAGCTGCTGTTCTTGACGCAGGGAGTCTGTGCCACCGGGAGTACGCGTACCTGCAAGCTCAGCGGCTGCGCCACTGCCGAGCAAGTCTGCCACCTGACGCGACGCCTCCGTGGTACCGGCCCCCACGGAGCTTAGAAGATGTTCAAGTCCGAGTGGAAAGGTTGGCTCATCATCACCTTTGCGCTTCCGGTTGTCGCCCTGGTTCTAGCCCTGCTTGTCGTGCTCGTCCTTCGGTTCGTCCATTAGCCGTGACTCGACATCCGTTGGTCCTGCCGTGGAAATGAAACTCAGGTGTACCCCAGCCACGCCATTGTGGGTTGGCGCGGGTGCGGCGCTACTTGGGATAGGGCTCACCGTCCTGCCGCGATACCGAAACGCCCTCGGCGTCGTGCGATCGGCAAGCGTTCTATCGATATCCGTTGGCCCGGCACTCGTCTGCGCACTGATGCACGTTGGCTGTGCAGTACTGGCAACAACGCGGCAACCCCCTCGAGGTCGCATCGTCGTGCTCTGCGGCGTCTACGACGTCATCGTCGGCGCGTTGATGTGGGTTCCATGGGCGGGGCTTTGGTTCAGTCTGTTCGCGCCGTTCAGCTTCGTGGCTTTCATCGCGGCGTACGGATCTCGCGGCGTCCAAGTACTGGGCTACATCGCAGCGGCCACGGCAACCTTCACGATTGGCATCTGGATCGTGGGTCGAGTCCGTTCGATTGCGCGAAACATCTGAACGCACTGTCGGATGAGCTGTTGAGCGCTCGCTGCCATCGGCGCGCTTTCTGTGGCGAGCGCGCCGAAGCCCACCAGGGCGCCTCCATCGCTCACCGTTCGGCGGGGCGAAACGGATGCTCTTCGGGGATTCCCTCGCCACTGTCCGACGAGATGTTTACTTCGTGACGACCGCGGGAACGCTCGCAGGCTCGAGGGGCTGCCGGGAAACCGGCAGCCCCTTTTCCTTTGGGCTTTCGAGCAGTTCGCGCCCGGCGCTCCCGCGCAGCCCCCCGGGGAGAACCCCTCCTCGCGGACCCCGCCTTTCGCGGCACCCGCTCGCCCTAGGGCGCGCACCATGGGGTCATGAAAAAGCGCATCGTCAGGACGAAGTGGGCGACCATCGAGCGGCCGGGCGACGTGGGCATGGACCTCCCTGCCGGCGTGACCGCGGCGCAGCTCAAGCCGACGGACTACCACCCGATGGAGATGGAGCAGGCGGAGCAGCCGACGCCGAAGGCGCGCGTGGCCGCGAAGGTGCGGCGCGCGCTGCACCACTCGCACCGGTAGTCACTCCCCGCCTCACGCGCGGCTCGCGCCCGTGCGACCTTCGCTGCATGGGCCGGCCGCGCGTGGACTTCAGCCCGGGTTTCGCGGCGCCACCTCTCCAGGGAACAGCGCGCCGGCGACGAGGGCGATCGCGGCCACGACGCGATCGAGGAACACGATCGCCGGCAATGCGAAGGCGAGCCCCAGCGCGAACGCCCACAGCCGCCGGTGCGCCGTCTCGAGCTGCGTCGCCACGAACACCGAGGCGCCGAACATCGCGAGCGTGAGCGTCCCGCCGACGAGCAGCGCCGCGGGCCAGCGCAGCCCCAGGAGCCGCAGCGCGCCGGAGATGGCGACGAGCCCCGCGACGTTCAGCAGATCGCGCCCCGTCCCCGCCCACCACGCGCGCTGCTCCTCGTCGCGCAAGCGGAGCCCGATCTCCTGCAGCAGCAGGAACGCGAGCACGGCGGCGAGGTAGGCCGCGACTGCGAGGGCGCGAGCCGCGCCCGCGGGCGGGACGATGGTCCACACGCCAGGACGTCTACCAGAACCCGCCGCCTCTTCGGACGGTCCCCGGACACCCGCCCCGGACGGCCGGGCAGGGTGGGGCACGGCGCGGGCACCCGCCCCCGGCGGACGCGCGCCCGCGCGGCCGGCCGTGCCCCTGCGCAGGCGGATTGAGCGGCCGCGCCCGGGGGTGGACGATCGAGCTGCGCTCGGGAGGTGCACCGTGAGCCATGCACACGAGCTCGCGCTCGCAGCCGTGCTGCTCGCCGCGGCGGCGTGCGGAGGAAACGGGAAGGACGGCGGCGGTCCCCCTCAGCCTGTGAGCTACGCCGTGCGCATCGCGCTCACCGGACCGGGCTCGGTTGACGTGACGGGCGACGCGGCCGGCAAGTGCCAGCGGACGTGCAGTCTCTCCGTGAAGGCTGGCGGACGGGTGGTCCTCACGCCGGTGCCGGACGCGGAGGCGTCGTTCGAGGGCTTCGGCGGCGCGTGCTCGGGGAGCGGGCCGTGCCCGCTGGAGGTGAACGCGGACGTGGACGTGACGGGGACGTTCGAGGCGACGCCGTCGCCGGCGAACGTGACGCTCACGATCGTGCGCGCGGGCGACGGGCAGGGCGAGGTCACGAGCGATCCCGCGGGCGTGAGCTGCGCCGCCTCCGCGTGCACCGGCGTCTTCGCGAGCGGGGCGACGGTGACGCTCACCGCGACGCCGGACGCCCGCTCGCGCTTCGAAGGATGGGAGGGCGGCGGGTGCAGCGGGACCACCACCTGCGCGCTCGTCCTCACGGCCGCGACGAGCGTCACCGCGCGCTTCGCGCTCGGGGCCCCGGGCACCTACGCGTTGAAGGTCCTCTCCCATCCGGACGGCACCCTCACCGCCGGGAGCGGCATCGACGCACGCGGCGACGTGGCGGGCACGCTCTTCGCCAGCGAGTGCTGCGAGTCGCAGGTGTTCGTCTACGACGCCGCGACCGATCGCGTGACCCTTCCGCTCCCCGACCACCGGGGCGCGCGAGGGGTGGTCATGAACGACGAGGGCATGCTCATCGTGTCCCTCGAGGACGGGAAGTACTACCGCTTCGAGGACGGCGCCATGCTGTCCGCGCTCGGCGCCATGACCCCGCAGGCGCTGAACGTTCACGGCTGGGCGGCGGGCTGGATGGAGGCGGGGCCTGGCCCGCTCCACGCGGCGGTCGACGACGGGACGACGCTCCGGGATCTCGATCCGGGCGGCACCGCCGCCAGTACCGCGAGCGGCATCAATGCGGCGGGGATCGTCGTCGGGAGCCGTGAGGGCAAGGCGGTCGTGTTCGAGGCGGGCGGGCCCCGCGAGCTGCCGGTCCCCGCCGGCTCGGTGGCGCTGGACGTGAGCGACGACGGGAAGGTCGTGGGCGCGGCGAACCGCAGGTTCAAGTGGACGGAGCAGGCGTTCCTCGCCGAGCTCGCGAGCGGCGACGTCACGCTCGTCGATCGCCCGAGCGACGACGCGGGCATCAGCCTCGACCGGATAAACCGGGCCGGCACCATCGCGGTCGGTCAGCTGTATTCGGGCTTCGGGACGGGGGACGGGTGCGTCTACCGGAACGGCAAGCTCGAGCGGCTCGGCGACCTCGTCGAGCTCCCCCGGGCATGCGCATCCTCCACGTGGGAGGCGTGAACGACCGCGGACAGATCCTCCTCACGCTCGTCGACGGGCACGGCCGGACGTCGCCCGCCATCCTGACGCCTCGCTGAGCCGCTCGCCGGCCGGGGTGAGGCTCAGCGCGCGCTGCGGTACATGAGCTCGACGAGCTCGTCGTACATCGCCTCGGCGTCCTCGCCCCCGGCGCGGATCGCGTTCGTCGCGCAGTGCTTCAGGTGGTTTCGCATGAGCTCGCGCCCGACCCCGCGGAGCGCCTCGTGGACGGAGGCGATCTGCGTGAGGATGTCGGCGCAGTAGCGCCCCTCCTCGACCATCTTCTGGAGCCCGCGCACCTGGCCCTCGATGCGCCGCAGGCGCTTGAGATTCGCGTCCTTCGTGGCGGGATCGACCGCGGCGGCCTTCCCGCCCGGCCCCACCTGCTCCGCCGCGCCGCACGGGCACTGCGCCTCCACGGCCACCGCCTCCTTCGCGCTCTTCGCCATGTCGTGCCTCACGCGCCCCTGAAGCGGCGCAGCCGCAGGCTGTTCGTGACCACGCTCACGCTGCTCATGGCCATCGCCGCGCTCGCCAGGATGGGCGAGAGCAGGAGCCCGATCGCGGGGTACAGCGCGCCCGCGGCGATGGGGATGCCGACCACGTTGTAGACGAACGCCCAGAATAGGTTCTGCCGCATGGTCCGCATCGTGCGGCGCGACAGCGCGATGGCGTCCGCGACGGCGCGCAGGTCGGCGCGCATGAGCGTCACGTCCGACGCCTCGACGGCGACGTCCGTGCCGCTCCCCATGGCGATGCCGACCTCTGCCTTCGCGAGCGCCGGGGCGTCGTTGATGCCGTCTCCGACCATCGCGACGACCTTCCCGGCCGCCTGGAGCCGCTCCACCTCGGCGAGCTTCCCCTCGGGCAGGACGCCCGCGACGACGCGCGGGACGCCCGCCGCGCGGGCGACCGCCTCCGCGCTCCGGCGCGTGTCGCCGGTGAGCATCACCACCTCGAGCCCCATCCTGCGGAAGCGCGCGATCGCCTCGCGCGAGGTGGGCCGGATCGGATCCGCGACCGCGAGGAGCCCGGCCAGCGCGCCGTCCACCGCCGCGAACACCGTGGTGTGCCCGTCCGCGGCGTGCGACGCGGCGGCTTCCGAGAGCGGTGAGGTGTCCACGCCCTCGGCTGCGAGGAACGCCTCGTTCCCCACGATGACCCTACGGCCCTGGACCTCGCCGCGCGCGCCGCGGCCGGTTGCCGACTCGAAGCGCGTCGTCTCCAGCGCGGGGACCCCCGCGGCCGCCGCGTGCGCCGCGATGGCCGCCGCCAGGGGGTGCTCGCTCTGGCGCTCGACCGCCCCGACGAGCGCCAGCAGCCGATCCTCGGCGACCGCCGCACGCTCCGGCAGGACGACCCCCACCACGGCCGGCCTGCCCTCGGTGATGGTCCCGGTCTTGTCGAGCACGATCGTGTCGATCGCGTGCGCCCGCTCGAGGGCCTCGCCGCCCTTGATGAGCACGCCGAGCTCCGCGCCCTTGCCCGTCGCGACCATCACCGCCGTGGGCACCGCGAGCCCCATCGCGCAGGGGCAGGCGATGACCAGCACGGCCACCGCGGCCGCGAAGGCGCGCACCGCGGGCGCGGCGTCGGCGGCGACGAACCACACGACGAACGTCGCGATGGCGATCGAGAGCACCACCGGGACGAAGATCCCGCTGATGCGGTCCGCGAGCTTCTGGATCGGCGCGCGCGAGCCCTGCGCGTCGCGCATGAGCTTCACGATGCGCGCGAGGACGCTCTCCGCGCCCACCGCCGTCGCGCGGTAGCGGAACGCGCCGGTGCCGTTCACCGTCGCGCCGATGACCCGCGCGCCCGGTCCCTTCTCCACCGGCATGGGCTCGCCGGTGAGCATCGACTCGTCCACCGCGCTCGCGCCGGCGAGGACCTCCCCGTCCACCGGGATCCGCTCGCCCGGCCGCACCACCACGGTGTCGCCGTGCTCGACCTGCTCGACGGGCACGTCCACCTCGGCGCCGTCGCGCACGACGCGCGCGGTCTTCGGCTGGAGCTGCACGAGGGCGCGCAGCGCGGCGGAGGTCTGGCGCTTCGCGCGCGCCTCGAGGGTGTTGCCGACGAGGATGAGCGCGATGATGAGGACGACCGCCTCGTAGTAGACGTCGGGCGGGACGCCGCGCGCGAGGAAGAAACCGGGCGCGAGCGTGGCGATGACGGAGAGCAGGTAGGCGGCGCCGGTCCCGACCGCGACGAGCGTGTTCATGTCCGCCGAGTGGTGGCGGAACGCCGCCCAGGCGCGGGTGTAGAAGTGGCGCCCCGCCCAGGCCATCACGCCGGTCGTGAGGACGAGGAGCCCGAACGAGATCGCGCGCGGCGGGATGGCGTACAGCCACGGGAGCGCGCGCGAGAGCGTCGGATCGAGGACCCGCATGCTCCAGCGCATGAACGGATCGGCCGGCGCGCCGAGGCCGAGGTGCGCGTGCGTCGCCATGAGCGGCATCGACGCGACCATCGCGACGGCGCCGGCGGCGAGCGAGGCGAGGGCCTTGCCGCGGAGCTCGCGGAACTCGCGGACGCGCGCCTCGTCCTGCTCGGCGAGCGCGTCGCCGCCGGCGAGCGGGAGCGTCGCGCCGTAGCCGGTCGAGCGGACGCGCTCGAGGAGCGCCTCCGCGGAGGCCGCGCTCGGGTCGAAGGCGATCGTCGCCTCGGCCGTCATGAGGTTCACGTTCGCGTCGAGCACCCCCGGCGCGCTCGCGAGCGCCTTCTGCACGCGCGCCTGGCACGCGGCGCAGGTCATGCCCGAGACCTGGACCGTGAGGCGCGCTGGCGCGACCTTCAGCGTCGGGGCGCCGGCGCCGGCCTCGCCGGCGCGCGCCACCGTCCTCGTCGTGGCGTCCATGGTCATTCCTCCTCCACGACGAGGCTGCCGCGGAGCATGCCCATGCCGCAGGTGAACTCGTACGTCCCGGCGCGCTGCGCCGGCAGATCGACGCTGGTCCGCTGGTGGGCGGGGAGGAAGCGCCGGAGGCCGAGTTCCGGGATGACCACCTCCTCGGAGCAGCTCGAGTCCTCGCGGCGATCGAAGACGAGCCGCGCGGGCTGACCGGCCCGCAGCCGCACGCGCGCCGGCGAGTAGCCCCCCTCCACCCGGATCACCGCCTGCTGGACGCCCGTCGCGCCCACCTTGGCGGCGACCGCCGCCTTCCGCCGCTCGGCGAGGAAGAAGTACCAGTTCACCCAGCCGATCGCGGCCACGCCGCCCGCCACGACGGCCACCTCGCTCACGTCCATCTCCTGCCTCCGTTCGGCCGCCCGCGGATACCCCCGGGGCGTGAGCCCGCCGATCCGGATCTAGATACCCCCCTCCCCTATGTCAAGCGAAAGCGAGCCTGGACGCCAGGCGGGCGCCTGGCCGCGCGGAGACCGCCGGGCTGGCCATGACGTGGCGAGGCACGGAACCGTCGCCGGCGAGCGCCCTGACGCACCGGTGAGCCGGCGCGGCGTCAGAGTTGGACGTGGAACCCCACGCCGGCGTAGCGGGTGGACTCGAGGAAGAACTGCCCGTACGGCGACGGCCCGTCGTAGTACTCACCGAGGAGGCTCCAGATCCGCGGCGGGTGCCCCTCGCTGCGCCACCAGGCCGCCTCCACGCCGGCGCGGACGCTGACGGCCGGCTTCCACTCCTGCTGCTCCGTGGACTTCACGTCCGCCGCCGCCACGAGCCGCAGCCCGCGCGTCGGGCCTGCCCGCACCTCCGCGCCGGCGTGGACCAGCTTCGGGTCGAGCGTGCTCGGCTTGCGGTTCACGAGGTACTCGCCGCCCGCGTAGACGCGGAGCGGCCCGAGCTCCTGCGACAGGACGAGCTCGACGGACTCGAACGCCAGGTTCACGCGCTGGATCTCGCTGTCGGCGCGGAGGAGCAGCTCGTCTCCGAGGTGGGAGCTCTGGTGGTAGACGCGGGCGCGCGCCGAGAAGCCGGCGTACCGGTACGTCAGCGGCAGGCCCACGAGGTAGTCCGCGTTCAGGAGGTCGTCGCTCGGGGAGTCGAGGTCGAATTGCGCGAACACGGCGGCCTCCAGCCCGAGCTGGAGCCCTTCGCCGGGACGGGGACCGCCGAGCCGGAAGAGCGCGAAGCCGTCGCCCACGCCGATCGAGCCGAGGTGCAGCGTCTGCTCGCTCGTCGGGAACTTGCCCCACAGATACGACACGAAGGAGCGGATCGCCTTCGGATCGGCGACGAGCGGACAGAAGACGTCCCCCTGCGGCAGCGGCACGAGCCCCTCCGCCTCGCCGGCGTGGACACCGGTTCCACAGCGGAGGATGTGGCCCTCGTCGGCCGAGGCCGTGGACGTGAGGGCGGCTGCAACGAGCGCCGCCACCGCGAGCGGCCGGCTACGTGAGGTCATCGCGTCTCCTTCGGTGAGCGCCGCGGGCTTCCCCGGACGGCGCGGGCTCCACGTTACCGCGCGGCGCCCGCCCGCGTGCTCCCTGGGCGGGCCCCTGCTCCGTCAGGAGCCGCGTTCATTCGCCGCGGCCGCGTGGCGCCGACCTCCTCCCACAGCCCCGCCTGGCGCCCAGACCACGTCCCGCCCGGTCGCGTGATTAGCGTGAGGGCGATGAGGCCCTTCGACCGCCGCGCGGCGTGGCTCGCCACGGCGGCGCTCCTCGCCGGCGCCTGCCGCGCGAACCCGGAAGCGCGCGTCGCGCCGGCGCCACCCGCCGCCCTGGACGCGCGCCTCGAGGCGCAGACCGGGGCGCGGCTCGTCGCGGGGAACGAGCTCACGCCCATCGAGAACGGCGCCGTCTTCGACGCGATGGTGAAGGACATCGCGGCGGCGAGGCGTCACGTGCACATCGTGAGCTTCATCTGGCGCGGCGCGGAGGGCCCCTCGCGCCGCATCACCGACGCGCTGCTCCGGCGCGCGCGTGGGGTCGAGTGCCGCATCGTCGTCGACCCGTTCGGCTCGCTGAAGTTCGACGACGCGCAGCGGGACGCGCTGAGGCGGTCGGGCTGCGAGGTGGCAGCGCGCGAGCTACGAGGAGCTGCTCGCCGCAGGCGTGCGGATCTACGAGTACCAGCCGAGCATGATGCACGCGAAGACCGTGCTGGTGGACGACCGCTGGGTGGCGATCGGCTCGACCAACATGGACCCGCTGAGCTTCGACCGGCTCGAGGAGGGCTCGGTCGTGGCCGACTCGCCCGCGCTCGCCGGGCACCTCGAGCGCACGCTGCGCGCCGACCTCGCCCGCTCGAAGGAGATCACGCGCGAGGAGTGGTCGCGCCGCGACCCGGTCGTGGACGTGGCGCGCGACGCCGCGTCGCTCCGACGAGTGGCTCTAGGGCGGCGCGCCCGCTAGATGAACGCGCATGGAGAAGGTGAACCTCGGGGAGAAGCTCGCGCTCGTCGACGACTTCTGGCACCCGCGCGTCGTCGCGGAGCTGAACGGCCAGCACGTGAAGGTGGTGAAGCTCGCCGGGCCGTTCGTGTGGCACCAGCACGAGCGCGAGGACGAGCTGTTCCTCGTGGTCCGCGGCGAGCTGCGGATGGAGCTCCGCGATCGCTCCATCGAGCTGCGGGAGGGAGAGCTCCTCGTCGTCCCACGCGGCGTCGAGCACCGGCCGGTGGCGGAGCGCGAGGTCGAGGTGCTCCTGTTCGAGCCCGCCGGCACCCTGAACACCGGGAACGTCCGCGACGAGCGGACCGTCGACGCGCCGGAGCGCATCTGAGGCACGCGCGGCGCTCGCCGCCGCGCGACGGCCCGTACCCTGCAAAGTCCGGCGGCGACACCCGGCTCTACCCGGCACGCCGGGTGTCGCCCACCGGTATCCCCGGTTCTCCGCGCTAGAGGTCGGGGGAATCCTGCTCGCGGCGCGCAGCGCGTCGGCCTGCCGCCGTCGCGCGCGCCCGCCGAGGGCCGGGCGACGCGCTCGCGCGCTTCGCGCTCCGCGTCTTTCGTCGCGTGAGGACGTGTCGCACCGCCTCGCCGATCCCCGCGGGGCTCTCGCAGACGACCACGCCCGCCTCGCGGAGCGCCGCGATCTTGGCCGCGGCGGTCCCGCTCGAGCCCGAGATCACCGCGCCCGCGTGGCCCATCCGCCGCCCGGCGGGCGCGCTCCGCCCGGCGATGAAGCCGACGACGGGCTTCGTCACGTTCTTCCCGATGTAGCGCGCGGCCCACTCCTCGCCCGACCCGCCGATCTCGCCGATGAGGACGATGGCCTCGGTCTCCGGGTCGGCCTCGAAGCGCGAGAGGCAGTCCACGAAGTCGGTGCCGTTGACCGGATCGCCCCCGATGCCGACGGCGGTCGACTGGCCGAGGCCGAGGTCCGTGAGCTGCTTCACGGCCTCGTAGGTGAGGGTGCCCGAGCGCGAGACGATCCCGATGGGACCGGGCCGGTGGATGTGGCCGGGCATGATCCCGATCTTGCATTGCCCGGGCGTGATCACGCCGGGGCAGTTCGGGCCGAGGAGCCGGACCCCGGGGCGATCCTGCAGGAACCGCTTCACCGTCACCATGTCGAGGACCGGGATCCCCTCGGTGATGGCGGTGACGAGCGGGACGCCCGCGCCGGCGGCCTCCATGATCGCATCCGCCGCGAACGGCGGCGGGACGAAGATGACGCTCGCGTTCGCGCCGGTCTCGCGCACGGCGTCCGCGACCGTGTCGAAGATCGGGACGCGCTGCTCGAACCGGGTGCCGCCGCGCCCCGGCGTGACGCCGGCGACGACGCGCGTCCCGTAGCCGAGCATCTGCTCGGCGTGGAAGCTGCCCGCGGCGCCCGTGATCCCCTGCACCACGACCTTCGTGTTCCTGTCGACGAAGATGCTCACGATTCCTCCCGCTCGGTGAGTGCCCGGTGCCGTGTCACGCCGCCGCCCGCGCCGCCGCGACCGCCTTGCGGGCCGCGTCGGCGAGGTCGTCTGCAGGGATGATCTCGAGGTCGCTCTGCGCGAGGAGGCTCTTCCCGAGCTCGACGTTGGTGCCCTCGAGCCGCACCACGAGCGGGACCGAGAGCCCGACCTGCCGCGCCGCCGCGAGGATGCCCTTCGCGATGACGTCGCACTTCATGATGCCGCCGAAGATGTTGACGAGGACCACCCGGACGCCCGGGTCGGCGAGCAGGATCTTGAACGCCGCGGCCACCTTCGCCTCGGTCGCGCCGCCGCCCACGTCGAGGAAGTTCGCCGGCCGGCCGCCCGCGAGCTGGATCATGTCCATCGTGCCCATGGCCAGCCCGGCGCCGTTCACCATGCAGGCGATGTCGCCCTCGAGCGCGACGTAGGACAGATCGTGCTCCTTCGCCTCGAGCTCGCGCGCCTGCTCCTCGTCGGGGTCGCGGAGCGCCGCGAGGTCCGGGTGACGGTGGAGCGCGTTGTCGTCGAGCTCCAGCTTGGCGTCGAGCGCGACGAGCTCGCCCTCCGCCGTGACGACGAGGGGGTTCACCTCCACGAGCGAGGCGTCCGTCGCCGCGTAGGCGCGGTACAGGCCCGCGGCGAGCTGGACGAACCGGCCCGCGGCCTCGCCGTGGAGGCCCAGGCCGAACGCGAGGCTGCGGGCCTGGTTCGCCTGGAGGCCGGTGAGCGGATCGATCACCGCGCGCAGGATCTTCTCGGGGTGGAGCCGCGCGACCTCCTCGATCTCGACGCCACCCTCGGTGGACGCCATGACCGTGACGCGCCCGGTCTCGCGGTCGACGGTCATGCCGAGGTAGAGCTCGCGCTCGATCCGGCAGCCCTCCTCCACGTAGATCTTCCGGACCCGCTGGCCCGCGGGGCCGGTCTGGGCGGTGACGAGCACCATCCCGAGCATGGCCTCCGCGTGATCGCGCGCCTCGTCGGAGGAGCGCGCGAGCTTCACGCCGCCGGCCTTGCCGCGGCCCCCCGCGTGGATCTGCGCCTTGATCGCGCAGATCGGCGTCGCGAGCGCGCTCGCTGCCTCCTCGGCCTCGGCCGGCGACGTCGCGAGCTTCCCTCGCAGCACCGTCACCCCGAAGCCGCGCAGAAGCTCCTTCGCCTGGTACTCGTGGATCCTCACGGGTGGGGCTCCTCTCGCTGTCGTGCCGCCTGGGGCATACGAGAGCAATCGCTGCGCCATCGGGCGCATGCCTCGGCCCCTCCCTCCAACCCCCTGGAATGTCTCCGATCGCCTCCGCCGCACGCGGCGCCGCTGGCGTGGCGACCTCCGCTCGCGTACCGTTCTCGGGACACCGCGTCCCGGATTCGGCTCTCCGTCGCGGCGAGCGCACCCCGGCGACGCTGGAGGCCGCGTGCCCTTCCGCAGCGAGGAGAAGCCGGTCATCTGGGCCTTCAGCGCGAGCCGCCTGCGGCGCGTGCTCGAGAGCGCCGCCCCGATCTACGCCGACCGCGCCGAGGTGCGGGTGTTCGACCTCTCCTTCGAGGGCGCGCTGGAGACGGCGCGCAGCCTCACCGAGGCGGACGAGCGTGTGGACGCGTTCGTCGCCGCGGGCTCGAACGGCGCCTACCTGCGCGACCACGCCCCGGTGCCGGTCGCGCTCGTGGACGTCTCGACCACCGACGCGCTGCAGGCGCTCGCGCACGCGCGCACGCTCGGCCGCCGCGTGGGCATCGTGAACCACCGCCGCGTGCTCCCCGGCCTCGAGCGCTGGAAGGACCTCCTGCGCGGGGTCCAGATCGAGCAGCGCTCCTACGTCACCCCCGAGGAGGCCCGGGCCGCGGTCGCGGAGCTCGCGGCGCACGGGTTCGAGGTGGTGGTCGGCCCCGGCCCCGCCTGCGACGAGGCCGAGCGCGCCGGCCTCAGGTCGGTCCTCCTCTACTCGCTCGAGTGCGTCTGCGAGACGATCGAGCGCGCGATCGAGATGGCCCAGGTCGCGCGCGCGGAGCGCCGGCGGCGCGAGCAGCTCGCGGCCGTCATCGATCACATCGACGAGGCCGTCGTCGCGGTGGACGCGAGCGAGCGCATCGCGATCGTGAACCCCGGCTTCGAGCGGCTGCTCGCGGTGAGCGGCGCGGAGCTCCTGGGCAAGCGCCTCTCGAGCGTCGCGCCCGAGCTCTCCCTCTCCCGGGTCCTCGAGACGGGCGCGGCCGAGCTCCGCTCCTTCCAGAAGCTCGGCGCGCGCAGCCTGGTCGTGAGCCGCATCCCCGTGCGCGAGCGCGGCGTGCTCTCGGGCGCGGTGCTCACCTGCCAGGACTCGAGGACGCTCCTGCGCGTCGATCGCGATCTCCGCTCCGAGCTCCGCCCGCGGCGCTTCATCGCCCGCTACGAGCTCGCCGGGATCGTCGGGACCTCGGCCGCCATCCGCACGGTGAGGGCGCTCGCCGAGCAGTACGCCGGCACGGAGGGGACCGTGCTCATCACCGGCGAGAGCGGCACCGGGAAGGAGATGGTCGCGCAGGGGATCCACAACGCGGGCCGCCGGCGCGACCACCCGTTCGTCGCGATCAACTGCGCCGCCTTCCCCGAGGCGCTGCTCGAGTCGGAGCTGTTCGGCTACGAGGAGGGCGCCTTCACCGGCTCTCGCCGCGGGGGGCGGGCGGGGCTGTTCGAGGCCGCCCACACCGGGACGATCTTCCTCGACGAGGTCGGCGACGTGCCCATCACGCTGCAGACCCGCCTCCTGCGCGTGCTCCAGGAGCGCCAGGTGCTGCGGCTCGGCAGCAACGACCCGACCCCCATCGACGTCCGCGTCGTCGCCGCGACGAACCGGGATCTGAAGCGCGAGATCGGCCGGGGAGCGTTCCGCGAGGACCTCTACTACCGCCTCAACATCCTCCCCATCCCCATGCCGCCCTTGCGGGCCCGGAAGGACGACGTCGCGCCGATCGCGGAGGCGCTCCTGCGCGACGGCCTCGCCCGGCACGGCGTTCCGGACGTGCTCCCGCGGGCGCTGGCGCTGCTCCTCCCGTGGCTCGAGGGCTACGCCTGGCCGGGCAACGTCCGCGAGCTCGAGAACGTGCTCGAGCGCGTGGCGGTGCTGTACTCCCACCGCGCCGCGGCGCCCGAGCGCGTCGGCCCGGACGAGCTCCGCGCCGTGCTCCCGGAGCTGTTCCAGCTCCCGGAGGCGCCGCCGGACGCCGACCTCCGCAGCGCGCGCGAGGCCCAGGAGACCGCGGTGATCCGGCGCGTGATCGACGAGTGCGGCGGCAACGTGAACGAGGCCGCGAAGCGGCTCGGGGTGGGGCGCTCCACGCTCTACCGGAAGCTGCGGACGCCGGGCTGAGGACCTCCGCCAATTCCGTGGGCTATAGTCCGCCGCCATGAACTCGGGCATCGGGCGCGTGCTTGTCCGCTGGGCACCGGGCGCGATCATCGCGGCGACCTTCCTCGCGATGCTGGCGCTCAGCTGGGGAAAGTGGCCCGACGTCCTCGTGGACTTCGGCCACGAGCTCTACGCGCCGTGGCGGCTCAGCGAGGGGCAAGCGCTCGGCCGGGACATCCAGTGGGGCGCGACCGGTCCCCTCCCACCTTACGTGAATGCCGCCGTCTTCCGGATCTTCGGCCCCGAGCTTCGCGCGCTCGTCGTGTTCAATCTCCTGCTGCTCGCGCTGTTGACGTGGCTGCTCTACTCGCTGATCCGCGCCCTCTCGGATGGCTCCACCGCGACCCTCGCGTGCGTCGCGTTCCTGTCGATCTTCGGGTTCGGCCAGTACGTCGGGATCGGCAACTACAACTACGTGACGCCGTACTCGCACGGCGTGACGCACGGGCTCATGCTGTCGCTCCTCGCGATCTGGCTGTTCCACCGGTTCGCGACGGGAGGGGATCGGCGCCACCTCGGCGCCGCGGGGATCGCGGTCGGGCTCGCCTTCCTGACCAAGCCCGAGCTCTTCGTCGCGTGCGTGGCCGCGGTGGGCGTCAGCTGGCTGGCGTTCGCGAGAGAAGTCCGGAGCACCCGCCGAGCCGTTCCTGCGCTCGCCGTGCTGCTCGGCGCTGCGTGCGTTCCGCCCGTGGTCGCGTTTGCGCTGCTGCTGCTGAAGCTGCCCGCGCGGGACGCGCTGCACGTGACGCTCGCGCCATGGGCCCTCATGGCGACGCCGCTCACGAAGACCCCCTTCTATCTCGCAGGCGTCGGGCTCGACGCGCCCGCCGTGAACCTCGCTGCCCTCGCGCGCTGGGCCGGTGGGTACGTGCTCGTCGCCGGGCTCGGGGTGGCCGCGGCGCTGGCGGCTCACCGGCTGCGCCTGTCATCCTTCGTGTGGAGCGTCGGCGCGTTCGCGCTCACCGTCGCCGGGCTCACCTCGCTCGTGCCGCCGTGGCACTGGTTAGACGTCGCCCGGCCGTTGCCGCTGTTCGTCCTCTTCGGCGCCGCCGCTTACGCCTGGCGGGCGTTCAGGGGGCCACCCGGCGAGGCGCGGACGAGCGCGTCATCGCTCGGGTTCGCGCTCGCGACGTTCGCGCTCGCGCTGCTCGGGAAGATGCTCCTGAACGCCCGCATCATCCACTACGGGTTCGCCCTCGCGATGCCGGCGTCGCTGCTCGCGATCGTCTGGTTCACGTGGTCAGCCCCGAAGCTCCTCGAGAGCCGAGGACTGCGTGGCGGCGTGTTCCGCGGCGTGGCGACGGGGTTCCTCGCCGTGATCGCCCTCGCGTACGTCCAGCGGGCGTCGAACCTGTTCGCCACGAAGAAGGTCCAGGTCGGTACGGGCGCGAGCGCCTTCGTCGCGGACGACCGCGGCCTCTTCGTGGCCGAGATGGTGCGGCGGATCGAGCAACGCGCCGCCCCCGGCGACACGCTCGCGGTGATCCCCGAGGGCGTGATGATCAACTTCCTTACCCATCACAGCAGCCCGTCGCCGTACCTGACCTACCTGCCGGACGCGATCGCCGCTTTCGGGGAGGCGGCGATGCTCGAGGCGCTACGCCACGCTCCGCCGGACCTCGTGCTCGTCGTGTCGCGCGACGCGTCGGAGCATGGCGCCCGGACCTTCGGGATCGATTACGCGGGAGACACCTTGCAGTGGCTCCGCCAGAACTACGCTCCCCTGACGGTCGTCGGCGGCTCGCCCTTCAACCCCGACCAGTACGGGATGATGCTCCTCGCGCGGACTTTGCCGTCGCGCTCCGCGCGCGCGGGTCCGTAGCCTGTACGCGAGGGCGGCGCGCGCCCCGCCGGTCACGGAGATGCGCTCTCGTGGGCGAGCCGCTGCGCCTCCTCGCGCTCGGGCGGCTCGCCCGGATGCGAGGCGTACCAGATGCCCAGGGCGATCACGATGACGAACAGGACCCAGATCGGCCCGCGCGGCTCGCCGTCCTCGGTCACGCGACGCTCCCGCCGCAGGGGCGAAGCACGCTGACGGCGGCTGTGAGGGGGGCGCTCACGCGGCGAGCGTACCCCTCGGCGGGCCCGCGTGAAACGCGGCGTCCTGGCGCAGGCCGTCCGGCTCCGCCGGCGAGCCGGCGCCGCGGCTCACCAGCCCGGCTTCACGTTGTAGCCCCAGCCGCGGATGTCCCAGGACTCGCTCGTGATGTACGGGACGAAGCCCTGCGCCGAGATGGCGTCGTACAGCTCGCGCGCCCGGTCGCTGGACGGATCCGCGTACTCCGCGACGAAGACCGGGACGCCGCGCTCCTTCAGCGCCTTCATCTGCTGGAACTGCGGCCCCCAGTACCACGGGTCCTCCCACGGCCGGAGATACGCGGCGGGGTAGCTCGAGGTGGAGAAGAGGCCCTCGGTCTCCATCCCGTGGACGTACTGCGGATACGCGAGCGCGAACTCGAACCCCTGGTTGAAGATGAACTTCATGTCCGGGTGCTGGTCGAGGATCCGCTGCATCACCGAGGCGATGGCGTCGTTCACGTCCGCGCGCGTCTTGCCGGGCGGCACGTCGGGAGTTGCCGCGTCCCACTTGATGCCGCGCGAGCCCGTGCGATACGCCTCGTCCGAACGCCGGACGAGCCAGTCCTGCCACGAGGGATGCGTCACGTCGACGAGCTCCAGTCCCCAGTCGCCGTTCGTCCGCAGGATGTCGCCGCTGTAGCCGGACGCGGCGCGCAGCTGACCGTCCAGCTCGGCCAGGTTGACGTACGCGAACGGGCGCACCCCCGCGTTCGCGAGGACCTCGTTCGTCTGCGTGTCGCCCGGGTAGCCGGTCTCGAACCACTCGAAGCCCGCCCGCGCGACCGCCTCGGCCGGCAACCCGCCGCGGGCCCAGCCTCCGAACGACGGCATCGGCGAGTCGTCGCCGCGAAACTTCGTGACCGCGCTCTGAGCGCGGCCGTCGCCAGGAGCGCCGGCGTCGGCGGCCGCGGTGGTCTCGCACGGGGCAGCGGTGCCGCCGCACGACGAGGGGGCGCCGCCACCGCCACCGCCGCAGGCCGTGGCGAGCGAGATGAGCGAGGCGAGGGAGAGCGCTGCGGTGAGGCGTTCCTTGCGAATCAGTGTGGGCTCCTTCCGTTCCTGGTTCCGCGGCGAGAACGGGAGGCCCACCGACCGCATTTCCTGCGGACAGGTAGTCAGCGGTGAGCAGAGGAAGGGGCCGGTGATCCGTATGCCCCCGTTTGCCTACTGGAGCGCACTTGGCAGCCCGATGCCCACACGCAGCTCGGTCGCTCGTTATTTTTCAGCTGGGACTGAGAAAGAGCTGCACGGCTCGCGCCTGGGCCCGCGAGCGAGCATGCGCCCGGAGCCGCACCCTCACCGCGGGCGCCGTCACGCCCCTGGTCATTTCGGGTACGCGCGCGCCCGAGGCTTCGAGCGAGCGCTCGGAATGAAGGTCGAGCGCGGGCTGCGCGTGTGGGAACGAATGGCCGCCGAGGCTCTACGGAGGGGACGCCGGAGCAATCCGGCAGATCCCCCTCGACGCCGTCCATCGGAAAAGAAAATGCCGGAGCCGCCCTGTAAGCCGAGTTCTGTCCCGCGGGTCTCCCCGCGGCGGCGAACATTCCTCTAGGACGCGCGTTGCCGCGCGCCTCCAGCGGGCCATACCCGGAGGCGAAGACCGGGCCAGTCGCCTCCCTATTTGCCCTTGCACCGGGTGGGGTTTGCCATGCCGCGCCGGTCACCCGGCGCGCGGTGCGCTCTTACCGCACCGTTTCACCCTTGCCACGCACGCCTCGCGGCGCCGTTCGGCGGTCTGTTCTCTGTGGCACTTTCCTGCGGGTCGCCCCGACCGGTCGTTAACCGGCACCCTGCCCTGTGGTGCTCGGACTTTCCTCGGCGGCCCCCGTTCCTGCGAGGCCGACGCGTTCGCCCGAGCGGCTCCAGCGAGACCCGTGTAACACGCGAGATGGGTGGCGGCAACGCGAGCCCCCGCGCGGCGGTGCGGCGGACGAGCGGGCGGGGACCGCCGCCCGCTCGAACCTGGCCCTCGAGCTCGCCGCACCAGCGGGGCTTGACGGCTGCCGAATGTCTCCGATATATCGACGACACACGACGAGCTGTCGCTCGAATGGAGGCGCTCATGTTCGGTCCATGGTCGTTTCGGCGGTTCCACCACGATCCCGAGTCCTGCTTCGCCGGCGGAGGCCGCGGCCGGCACCACCGCCATCGCGGCGGCCATCACGGGCACGGCGGCGACGGCCCGGGGCCGGGCGGCGGCGACAACCCGTGGGGCGGGAATCCGTTCGGCGGGAACCCCTGGTCCTTCTTCTTCCGCGGCCGGAAGACCCGGCGCGGCGACGTGCGCGCCGCCATCCTCGCGCTCCTCTCGGAGCAGCCCCGCAACGGCTACCAGATCATGCAGGAGCTGGAGCAGCGCAGCGGCGGGGTGTGGCGTCCGAGCCCGGGCTCCGTTTACCCGGCGCTCCAGCTGCTCCAGGACGAGGACCTCGTGAAGGCGGAGGAGAGCGGCGGAGGTCGCGTCTTCCAGCTCACGGAGCACGGCCGGGCGTACGTGAAGGAGCACGCCGAGGACGTCGCGGCGCCGTGGGAGGCCGCCCGCGCCGCCGCCGGCGAGGATCTCCCCGAGCTCCTGGGCCTCGCCCATCAGGTCGGCGTGGCCGCGGCGCAGGTGGCCCACGCCGGAACTCCCGCCCACGTCGCCGAGGCGCGCAAGGTGCTCCAGGACGCGCGCCGCGCCCTCTACCGGATCCTCGCGGAGGACGCGCCCGAGCACGGGCGGTGACCGCACGGGCGAGGTCGCTGGCCCACCGGCGTCACCTGCGCATCGCCACCGGCACCCCGCGCTTCGGGCACAGCTCCTCGACCGGACAGCGCGAGCACGCCGGCCGCCGCGCGTCGCAGGTCCGCCGCCCGTGCCACACGAAGAGCTGGTGCGCCTCGCCCCAGCGCTCCTCCGGCACGAGCGCCATGAGGTCCTGCTCCACCTTGGACGGGTCCGCCTGGCGGGTGAGCCCGAGCCTCCGCGCCACGCGGCCGACGTGCGTGTCCACCGGGAACGCGTGCGCGGCGCCGAGGTGCACGAGCACGACGCCCGCGGTCTTGCGCCCGACGCCCGGCAGCGCCTCGAGCGCCTCGCGCGTTCGCGGCACGCGCCCGCCGTGCTCGGCGGCGATGGCCGCCATCGCGGCGACGATCGCCTTCGCCTTGTTGCGGTAGAGCCCGAGGCTGCGGATGAACGGCCAGAGCTCCTCGGGCGCGGCGGCGGCGTAGTCCGGCGCGGTGCGGTAGCGCGCGAAGAGCGCGGGCGTCGCGCGGTTCACGCCTGCGTCTGTGCTCTGCGCCGACAGGATCACCGAGACGAGCAGCTCGAGGTCGTTCCCGAACTCGAGCGCGATGCGCACGTCCGGCATGGCGCGGGCCAGCCGGTCGACGATCTCCACCGCGCGGGCGCGCTTCCCGGCGGCAGGGGGCCGCCTCCTCGTGGGTGTCGGCATCGCGCGCGGATGCTAGCACCGCCCGCGATGGTCGCGGCGCCGCGCCGGCACCGGGCGAGGCGTGGCCCACGGCGCTGGATGAGCCGCCTCCGGGCTTCCAGCACGAGCCCGTCTGGTTCCGGCGCGTCGCCCGCCTGGCCGGGCGCGCTCCCGCCTCCACCGAGCGCTCGGGGTGCGGTGAGCCGGAACGCGATCCCGAAAATCCCGCCTCCTCGCGGCGCCGGAGTTAGGCTCCCCTGCCCATGACCCCCATCGATCTCCGGTCCGACACCGTCACCCGGCCGACCCCCGCCATGCGCGAGGCGATGGCCCGCGCCGACGTCGGCGACGACGTCTACGGCGAGGATCCCACCGTGAACCTCCTCCAGGAGGAGGTCGCGGGGCTCCTCGGCAAGGAGGCGGCGCTCTTCGTCCCCTCCGGGACGATGGCGAACCAGGTCTCGCTCGGCGTCCTCACCCGGCCCGGCGACGAGATCGTCTGCGACGCGGGCGCCCACTGCATCTCGTTCGAGAGCGGCGCGCTCGCGGCGCTGTGGGGCGTCCAGGCGCGGACGATCGCGGCGGAGCGCGGGCTCCTCGAGCCGGCCGCGGTCGAGGCGGCGATCCGGCCCGCCGGCGACGTCTACCCCCGCACCCGCGTCGTCGCCCTCGAGAACACGCACAACCGCGGCGGCGGCGCGATCTACCCGCTCGAGCGCGTGCGCGCCCTCGGCGAGCTCGCCCGCGCGGGCGGGCTCTCCCTGCACCTCGACGGCGCGCGTCTGTGGAACGCGTGCGCCGCGACCGGGGTCGCGCCGGCGGACTACGCGCGCGAGGCGACCACCGTCTCGGTGTGCCTCTCGAAGGGGCTCGGTGCGCCCGCGGGGTCACTCGTGGCCGGCGCGCGCGAGCTCGTCGCCGAGGCGCGCCGGCTGCGGAAGCGGCTCGGCGGCGGGATGCGCCAGGCCGGGATCCTCGCCGCGGCCGGGCTGCACGCGCTCCGCCACCACCGCGCGCGGCTCCCCGAGGATCACGCGAACGCCCGCCACCTCGCGGACGGCCTCACGGAGCTCGGCGGGCTCCTGCCCCTGCCGGTCGAGACGAACCTCGTCTTCGTCGCGTTCACCGGCCGGAGCGCCGCCGAGCTCTCCGCGCGCCTCGCGCGCGAGGGCGTCCTCGCGAACCCGGAGGGCTCGCGGCCCGACCTGCTGCGCCTCGTCACGCACATGGACGTCTCGCGCGCCGACGTGGACGAGGCGCTCGTCCGCATCGGCCGCGTGCTGCGCGGCGCGTGACGGGCCGCGAAGGCGAGGCGCGGGAGGGCGCGTGGTAGCATCCGCGGCGCGTGCTCCGCGCCCTCGCGATCGCCCTCGTCGCCGCCGCGCTCGCATGTGGCCGCGCGCCCGCGCGGAAGATGACGTTCGCGGACGCAGGCTTCACGGCCGGCCGGCCGGGGGGCGACGACGCCGGGAGCGCGCAGGAGCCGGAGGAGCCGCCCCCGCCGCCCGTGGACGTCCCCGCGCCCGAGTCCATCGCGAGCGAGGCGCCCGAGGGTCCGCCCATCGACGGCACGCTGCTCCGCTTCGCAGCCCAGGCGCGCGATCGCCGCGCGACGCGCCCCGCGGGCCGCGGCTTCCCCGAGGACGCGGACCGCGCGTGGCGGGGGCTCGTGGCGGAGCTCGACGCGTACCTCGGCCGGGCGCTGCCCCAGACGCCGCTCCTCGAGCTCGTGCGCGCGCGCGTCACCGTCGAGGCGGAGTGGGACTACGACGTGCGCCACTACGGCCCGCCGCCCCGAGACCTCGCCGCGCTGGTGGCCTCGCGTGCGGCGCGCTTCGGCACCCGCATCGCCACCGCCCGCGCGCTCGGCCTCGGCCTCTTCGCGCGCACGAGGCCGCCGCTCCTGCGCTGGCCGGTGGAGCAGGCCGGCATCTCGAGCGTCTTCGGGATGCGCACGCACCCCCTGGACGGCCAGCGCCGGATGCACTTCGGCGTCGATCTCGCCGCCGACGCCGGCCGCGTCGTCGCCGCCGCGGCGAAGGGGTTCGTGGTGCGCGCCGGGTGGATGGGCGGCTACGGCCTCATGGTGGAGGTCCACCACGCCGGCGGGCTCACGACGCGCTACGGCCACCTCGCCGCCCTGCTGTGCGCGCCGGGCGACGCGGTCGAGCCGGGGGGACCGCTCGGCGTGGTCGGCCGGACTGGCCGCGCGACCGGACCGCACCTGCACTTCGAGGTCTGGCGCGGCGGCGAGCCGTCGGATCCGCTCGCGTGGCTCGGGGTCGTCCCCGCGTCGGGCGCCGGCTTCGGCCACCCCGCGGCCCGCCGCTGACGGAGCCAAAAAGCGAGCGCCCCGCGAGCTGCGCGCGGGGCGCCCGGTTCCCACACCCTCCCCCGAGGACCTTGCTCCACCGGGGCGCGGCGGATGACGCTCTCGTGTATCAATGAGGGGCACGCGGGGTCAAATCCCCCCGCCTTCACATGGAGTCCCGATGTCCGCGTTCCTGGCGGTCACCCTCCCGCTCGCGCTCGCGGCGACCCTCGACGTCCCGGCCGGCGCCGATCTCGCCGCCGCGCTCGCGCGGGCCCGCCCGGGCGACGTGGTGCGGCTCGCCGCCGGCGAGCACCGCGGCGGCATCGACCTGCCCGCCGGCGTCCGGCTCGAGGGCGCCGGCGCGGGTCGCACGCGCGTCGTCGCGCCGGAGGGGGAGGACGCGCTCACCGCCTCCACCCCCGGCGCCGCCGAGG
>NZ_JALCZB010000035.1:0-44080 GCF_022690745.1 Anaeromyxobacter sp. SG64
TCCCCGGCGGCGGCCACCTCCGGGGCGCCCGCCGGCTACACGCTCGCGGTCGAGCCCGCGCCGCCCGCCCTCGCCGCCGCGCTGACCGCGCACGTCGCGCCGCCCGCGCCGTCGCAGTGGGAGATCTCGCGCTCCGCCCCGCGGCTCGAGGTCCACGCGCCGGTGAAGGTGCTCGGCCGGATCGCGCTCCGCCCGGCCGAGGCGGCCTCCGCCATCGCCTGCGCCACGCTCGCCTACGAGACCGGCGCCGAGCTCGAGCAGGACTTCGTGGAGAACCTCTCCCAGGGCGGAGCGTTCGTGCGCACCGCGAGCCCGGCGGCGGTGGGCGCGCCCGTCGCGCTCGCGATCCGACTGCCGGACGGCGGCGACCTCCACACCCGCGCCACCGTGGCCTACGTGAGCGACGAGGGCATGGGCGTGCGCTTCCAGCTCGAGCCCGCGGAGGAGGCGCGCCTCTACGCGGCCATCGTCCAGCTCACCGCAAGGCCGCGCCGCGCGCTCGTGGTGGACGACGACGAGCTCCACCGCCGGATGCTGGGGGACGCGCTCACGGCCCGCGGCTACGAGGTGGTGACCGCCGCCGACGGCGCGGAAGGCCTGCGGGCGCTCGCCGACGAGCTCCTCACCCTCGACCTGCTGCTCACCGACGCCTGTATGCCGGGGATGGACGGCGAGGCGTTCGTCCGCACCATCCGCGAGGCCGGCGGCGAGACCGAGCTCGCGGTGGTCGCGGTGACCGGCCGCTCCGACCCCGAGCTCGCCCCCCGGCTCCGCGCCGCGGGCGCGGACGAGGTGCTCGAGAAGGCGCTCGGGGCAGAGCGGGTGGCGGAGGCGGCGGACGCGGTGCTCGAGCGGAAGCGGCTCACCACGCGCACGAGCGGGTGACCACGAAGGTGGCCGGAGTGCTCGCGGCCCCGTCGGTCGCGCTCATCGTGTAGGTGCGGCTGGTGCTCTCCGAGCACGTCCGATCCGCGGCGAACGAGACCTCCAGGGCGCACTGGGAGGCGAGGCAGACCTGGGTCTGGCCCGTCTGGCTCACGGTCCACTCCACCGGATCCCCGTCCGGATCGGTCACGAAGTCGGTCACCGTCCCGCTGGCGCTCGAGACGGCGAGCTCGTTGACGAGGCACTGGCCGTACTCCCAGCGACAGCAGGTCGCGGTCTCGACGCACTGTGCGCCGAGGCCGAAGGCGTTCTTCGTGAAGACGGGGGCACGGTTCTGGATCTGGATCTGCGCGACGCTCGCGACGGGAGCGGACTCCCAGGGGTCCCGGACCCGCTGCTGGATGTCGTGCGCGCCCACGAAGTTGCCGGCGACGGCGGCGACCGCCGAGGCGAGGGTGCACTGGATCACCACCATGCCGGAGGCGTCGAGGACGTAGCTCGGGCAGGCCGCGTCCCCCGTCGGATCTCCCTGCGCCATGGGATCGCCGTCCGGATCCCGCCACTGGCTCAGCTTGGCGGAGGCGCGGTACTCCCCGGCCGCCGCGTCGTACACGTGCTGCGGGGACACGACCGTCGCGGCCCAGACGACCTCTGGCGGCCGGTTGCCGATGACGACGGGCCACGTCTCGCTCGTCTCGGCGCCGTTCACGTCGCGAACCGAGAACGTGATGGCCCGCTCGAGACCCTCCCCGCCGATGAGGAGGAGCGCGTCCGCGGGGGCGGTGTACGGCAGCTCGATGCTGAAGGCGGCGCGGTCGCCGAGGTCCTCGACCTGGAACGTCGCCGCGCCGTCGCCGACGTGATGCCCCGCGACGGTCCGCCCCTCGAGCGGGTCGCCGTCGGGATCCTCCGCGAGGACGCCGATCGCGCCATGCGCGGAGAACCGCGACGAGGCCGCGTCGAAGGCGTGGTTGAAGACGGGGATCGTTTCCGTCACCACCGGCGGCGCGTTCCCGATGCTGAGGCGCGTGGCCGCGACGCCGATCACGCCGGCCTCGTCCCGGGCCTCCACGCGCAGCACCCAGTCACCCGCGATGGCGGTGCCGTCCGTCTCGATGCGCACGGTGGGGCTGGCGGCGTCGGGCCCCGGCTCGAAGATCGCGCGCCGCTGTGCGTCGAGCGCGTGCCCCGCTGGCGGCTCGACCGTCCAGTGGAAGCTCGCGCCGGCGACGGCCGAGGTCGCGGAGAGCGCGACCGCGCCGCCGAGCTCGGTGACCGGCCGGCACGTGATCGGCTCGCCCTCGCACCGGTGGTCCAACGCGACGTCGGCGCCAGCGGTCACGAGGGGCGCGCCGGAGCGCGGGGCGACCTCCACGAGCGCGCTCGCGGGCGCGCTCTGGACGGAGAGCTCGTCCGCCACGACGAGCGAGACCTCGTAGCGCCCGGGGCAGGCGAACCGCACCGGGGTGGTGGCGGTGGTGCCCGCGACGACGGGAGGCTCGCACGGCGCGTCCACGGCGCGGACCGTCCACGCGTACGCGACGACCGCGTCCTCCGGCGCGTCCGGGTCCGAGCTGCGAGAGCCGTCGAGGGTGACCACGTCGTTCGCCTGGACCGCGCTCAGCGGGCTGATGCGCGCGAGCGGCGCCGCGTCGGCGACGCACGCGCGCGCGAGGCACCGCGAGGCGGGCGGGCACGACTCGGTCGTGTCACAAGTGATGGGGGCGGGCCCGCCCTGCGAGCAGGCGAGCGCGGTCGCGAGCGCGAGGGGAAGCGCGACGTGGAGCGCGGGGACCGCTGTGCGGTGGGTCGGCATCTCTGTTCTCCGGAGAGCGTCGGCTGGAACGACGAAGAGTAAAGGTTCGCCGAGGGTGGGTTCAATCGAGGCGCGCCAATGCGACGATCGTTCCAGCGCCCGCACCGCGTCCGGCGCGCTTCGTCGAGGGGCGAGGGTCCGCGGCGCGGCCGGTCCGGTCCGACACGGGGACACAGGTGCGCCGACGCGCCGATGGGTCGCTCGTCACTCCCGGCGCACATCACTTGCAGTCGCGGCGCGGCTGCTCGAAAATCCACGATCCGTCTCATCCACCCCGGAGGCACCGCCCGACATGGCTCTGTCCGGAGCGCTCACGCTGACCCTCGCGCTGCTCGCCGGCGCGAGCGGGGACCGCCTCCTCCTGTGCCGCCCGCGCGTGGGCGGGGACCCGGTGCTGGCGCGCGGGGACGCGATCGCCGAGGCCGCTCGCAAGGCCGGGAAGTTCCTCGACTACGGGGTCGCGTGCGAGGACGTCGCCGAGGGCGCCCGCGCCGCCCGCCGTGCCGGGCTCCCCTACGCGATCGCCGCCGGGGCCGAGGGGCGGGCGGAAGGGAGCCGCTACGTCCTCGTGCTCGCGGACGCGGCGAGCGAGACCGAGCGGGCGCGTCGCACGCTCGACGTGGCTCCGGGCGCGGACGCAGTGAAGCCGCTGCGAAACGCCCTTCGAGAGCTCGTCCGGACGCTCCCGCCCCCGCCCGGCCCGAGCCCGGCGCGCGTCGCCGCGTGGACGACCGTGGGTGCCGGTGTCGCCGCGGTGGCCGCCGGGACCCTCCTCGCCTTCTCCGCCCGCTCCGCGGCGGACGAGGCGAACGCCGCCGGCGACCCGGCCTCCTACACGCGCTCGCGCCAGACCTGGGAAGACCGGCGCCGCTGGAGCGGCATCTCTTTCGCAGCAGGGGGCACCGCGATCGCCGCCGGGCTCACCTGGCGCTTCGTCTTCTGAGGGGACATCCCATGAGGCTCATCGTCATCTCCGCCGCGGCGCTCGCCCTCGCGTGCAGCTCGGTCGAGGACCGCGCCGCGTGCGCCACCAGCGCGAGCTGCCCGTCGGGCCAGTACTGCGCGCGGACCTCCGACGGGAGCGTCTGCTGGGCGGACGCGGTCCGGCCGGCGGTCTCCCTGGTCACTGCCTCGTGCGCGATGACCCCGTGCGTGCGCGATGGCGTCCTGCGGGTCGAGGCCACGGTCACCGAGGACAAGGAGCTCGCGACCGTCGAGGCGGTGCTCGACCTCGACTCCGGGGCGCGCAAGATCGCGATGACCGCGGCCGGAGGCCGCTGGGTCGCGGAGCTCCCTCTCCGCGACTGGCCCTTCGAGGCCTACGCGCGGCCGGTGGTCGTGAGCGTCGTCGCGCGCGACGGCGCCCGGAACGAGGGCAGCGCAGAGGCGGTGCCGGTGGAGGTGACGAGGTTGAGGTGGGTCTACGACGCCGGCGTGCCGATGAGTCCGGCGGCGGTCATGGATGACGGGACGATCGTCGTCGCGGGCTCCACCATCACCGACCAGCTACTAGCTATCGGCTCAAGCGGAGAGAGCAGATGGTCGGTGACAATCGGCAGCGCGTTCATCACCGCGACCCCGAGCATCGCGGACTCAGCGATCTGGGCTGCGAGTTCCGATGGGCGGCTGTACGCGACGAGCCATGATGGCGTCCGCAATGGAAACGCACCTTGCGCAACGGGTGAGGCGCTGCACGGCGGAGTGGCTCAGGTTCGCGACACGACCGGGAAAGTCGTAGCCGGATCTCAGGCCGCCGTGCTCGCTCTCGCCGACTTGTCTGGCTTCTGTAACTTACCGGCAATCTCTGGTCCGGCTCGGATGTCGCCGGTGGTGCTTCGATCAGGGCTAATCATCGCAGCGGGCGGCTCGCTTCTCGAGGCGTTCTCACTCCAGCCAAACGGTTCGGTCAGACCGACTTGGTCGAGCACCCAAATTCCGAACGTTGGAGACTCGGTTACGGCACCGCTCGCCGTGGACTCAGAAGACGCGACTTGGAGCGTTGCAACCGATGGCTCAGTTCATAGAACGGCACTTGATGGATCAACGTTGCGGGTCGCGACCCTAGGCTCCAGTGCCACAGGAGCTGTCGTGTTGGCTGGTGACGATGTGGTGGTGGGCGACCAATCGAACGTACTTCATCGCATTAATGCCACTCGCCCGCCTTTATGGACTGCGAGCGCGGTCCTAAATGGCATACCGTCCGCTCCACTCGTCGTGAGCGGTCCATCCACCCATCTGATCGTCCCCACCTCGACCGGCCGCCTCTATGCGATCCGCGAGTCCGACGGCAGCATCGCCTGGTCGGTGAAGCTGTCCGCCGCTGGCGCCGCGCTCCAGCCAGCCAACATCTACACGCCGCCCGGTCAGCCCGCGGGCGCGGTGATGAGCACCGCCTACGCGGCGGGGGCAGACGGGAAGCTGTACGCCGTGATCGTGGACGGCGAGCTCGACACCGCCGCGCCCTGGCCGAAGGCATTCCACGATCCGCGAAACACCAACAACGCGGGGACGCAGCCGTGAACGCGCGCGGGGTCCTCGCCCTCGCCGGCGCCCTGTTCGCGCTCGGCGCGGGCGCCTCCGAGCGGCTCGGCGTCATCTCCGTCGCCGATCCGCCGGGCGGGCCGGACGCCGACCTCGCCGAGCTCGCGCACCAGCTCCGCGCCGCTTGCCGCGATCGCATCGGCGGCGTGGTGGACGTGCCGACCATGCGCGCGCGGCTCCTCGGCCAGGCGTCGAACGCCACCCTCTCCGAGCTCGACCGAGCCTACGGCGGCGCGCTCGCCGTGTACCAGAACGGCGAGTTCGAGAGCGCGGTGCGGACGCTCCGCGCCATCGTCGAGGACCTGGAGAGCCTCCCCGAGAGCGACGACGCCTACGCGCAGTGGACGCGGGCGCTGCTCCGCCTCGCCCACGCCGCCGCGACGATCGGGATGGAGCGCGACGCCCAGGCCGCGCTCCTGAAGCTCGCGCGGATGGAGCCCACTCTCCAGCCGGATCCCGACCAGTACTCCCCGGGGTACCGGCGCAGGTTCGAGGAGGTGAAGGCGAAGGTCCGGGCGCTTCCGAAGCGCCGGCTGACCGTCCTCGCCGAGGGCAGGTCCGGCGTCGTCTACGTGAACGGTCGCAACATGGGACCGGCTCCCGTCGCCGTCTCGCTGCCCGCCGGCGCGTACCGGATCGGCGGCGCGGCGGACGCGTTGCGGGTCCCGAGCTTCACCGTCGACCTCGAGGCCGAGGATCGCACCGTGGTGCTCGACTTCGCCCTCGCCGACGCGATCCGCGTGAACGCGGGGCCGGGCCTCGCGCTCGCGCCCGAGCAGCGGGCGTACGGCATCATCCGCGGGGGTGCCTGGCTCGGCGTGGACAAGCTCGTGGTCGCGAGCCGCGTGGTGGAGGGCGGCGCCCAGTTCCTGCTCGGCTCCATCTACGACGTTCGTCGCGGGGCGCTCCTGCGTGAGGGGAGCGTCCGGATGGTGGCCGGCAGCGTGCCTGCGGTGAACCTCGGCGCGCTCGCGTCCTTCCTGCTCACCGGCCAGTCGTCGCGCGACGTGAAGGATCGCACGCCCGACCTGCCTCGCCAGCCGCCCGCGCCGCTCATCGTCGCGACTCCGGCGCCGGTGCAGGCCCCGCCGCCATCCGCAGCGGCGCAGCCCGCTCCGCAGCCGGCACCCGTCACGGCGGCCCAGCAGTCGGGACGGGCTGGCGCCGCGGCGCCGACGGCTGTGGCGAAGCCGGCCTCGCTCGAGAGCGTCAAGCAGCCGCCACCTGCCTCCCCATCGCCCGCTCGTCCCGTGGCCGCGCTGGGGTCCGCGACGCCGGACCCGAAGGCCGCGCGGCCGACGCCTGCGAGCGCCTCGCTCGCCTTCACTCCCCCGGCGGTCTCGAACGAACCGCCGCCATCGGCCCTCACCCTTCGGCCGCGGCGCGCCGCCTGGATGCGCCCCACCGCGATCGCGTCGGGCGCGGCCGCCCTGGTGCTCGCGGCGGTCGCCGTCCAGCAGGGCCTCTCGGCCTCGGGCAAGTCGAGCGACGCGGCCGCGATGGTCGTCGGCGATCCGCCGACGTTCAAGTCCGGCGCGGACCCGGCCCGGTACTACGCCCTCAGGCGCGACGCCGACGCGGCGCGGCGGAACGCCTACGTCTCGGCGGGGTTCGGCGTCGCGCTCGCCGCCGCCGCCGGCGCGCTCGGCTGGATGTCCTGGGATCGGACCCCGGAGCCCGCCGTCGTCGCGTTCAGCTTCTGACCCGCGTCCCTCCTGGCGCGCGCGGCCCGAGCGCGCTCGAGTTACAACGCCCGCCGCCGCGGCTCCGCCGCGCCCGGAGGAGCTCACCATGGACCGCTACACCCAGACCTTCACCGTCCGCTGGGGCGACTGCGACATGAACGGCCACGTGCGGAACACGATGTACAGCGAGTACGCCATCGAGACGCGCATGGCGTACCTGACCGCGAACGGCTTCAGCTACGAGCACTTCGGAGAGCTGCACCTCGGCCCGGTGCTGCTCCGCGAGGAGATCGACTACCTGCGCGAGATCCGCGCCGGCGAGACGGTCACGGTGGACTTCGTCCAGCTCGGCCTCTCGCCCGAGGGCGCGAAGTGGAAGCTCCGCCACGATCTCTGGAAACCGAACGGCAAGCAGGCCGCGAGCATCATCGTCGCGGGCGGGTGGATGGATCTCCACACCCGCAAGCTCGTCCCCGCGCCCGCGGCGCTCGCCGAGGCGATGCGGCGCGTGCCCAGGGACCCGGCCTTCGAGGTCCTGCCCGCGCTCGGCTCCTCGCGGAGGTAGTCAGCGCTCGCCAGCGGCCCGCGAGGCCGCCTCGGCCCCTGCGCCGCGCCGCAGCGGCGCCTCGCCCCGCACGGCCGGATCGGCGCGCACCGCGGCCACCGCCGCCTCGATCCCGTGGCCGAGCCGCGCGGCGAGCTCCGGACCGTAGTACGTGCGCACCGCCTCGCCGCGGCGCGCCGCGATCTGCTCGGGCGTGTCCACGTAGCCCACGTAGCCACCGGCGAGCGAGACGATCTCCGTGCCGGGACCCGCCTCGGCGCGCCATGCCTCCCCCACCTCGGCCACCGGCTCGCCGGGCACGAACGCGAGCACCACCGGGCCGAGGCGCAGCGCGGACAGCGGGGCGCGCGCCGGGACCGCGCGGTAGGCGAGGTTGCCCGCCGCGGAGCGGAGGATCGCCGGCAGCGCGCCGGGCGCGGGCGCCGGGAGGACCACCTCGCCCGTCGCGAAGCCGAGCGCCGGGGAGGCGACGCGCTCGAAGCGGAGCGCCTCCACCGTGCGTGAGAGGGCGTCCGCGTAGCGCTCCGGCGTCACCGGACCCCCCTCGGGCAGCGCCACCGACTGATCCCCGAGCGCTCCCTGGAAGAAGAGCCGCACGCCCGCGCCCGCCGCATCCTCGTGCAGGAAGCGGCCCGGCCAGTCGCCGGAGATGAGCCGGTTCCGCTTTCCGAGCGTGGTGGGATGCGCGGCGAGTACCGTCAGCTCGGCGAGCGGCACACCGCCCCGCCGCGCGAGCCGCACGGCGAGGAGCCGCGCGTCCTTCGGCCCGCCGCCGCGGCCCCGCACGAGCGCCTCCGCCCGCCCGCGCGCGAGCTGGACCTCGACCGGGGTGAGGGCGCCCGCGGCGCGCCGGATCGCCTCCGCGATCCCCGCGACGACCGCCTCGCGCATGCGCGGCTCGTAGGGTGCCGCGCCGATGCGCTCGCCGAGCAGGTTGTCCCAGTAGCCGCCCGGTCCGGCGTGCGTGTGCGTCGCGGCGAGGACGAGGCCGTCGAGGCCGAGATCCTCGACGCGCGCGCGGACGGCGGCCTCGAGCTCCTCGGGGACGACGAGCAGCTCCGCGGACGCGAGCGCGATCCTGCAGCCCGGCGCGCCCAGGACGAGCGCGCGAGCGCCCACCGGGTCGCGGACTCCCTCGCTCGTCCAGCGCAGGCGTGCGAAGCCGGCGATGGGCGCCTCGGCCGGAAGGGTGAAGGCGGCCTCTCCCACGCCTGCCGAGAGGGCGCCCGCTCCGCAGGGGGCGACGGCGATGCGCGCCGGCTCCTCGGGCCGCTCCGGCCGCCACGGGAGCGACGCGATCGCCAGCACGATCACGGGGATGGCGAGGGCCATCGCGGCGCCGCGCAGCGCGCGGGTGGCGGGCAGCTTTTTCAAGCGTGCATCGTTATACTCCGGCGCCTCATGGGGTACGACGCCGTCTACGACAAGATGAAGGACGAGTGCGGGGTCTTCGGGATCTGGGCGCTCGGCCAGTCCGAGGAGGCGTCGAACTACGCCTACCTGGGGCTGCACGCGCTGCAGCACCGCGGGCAGGAGTCGGCCGGGATCGTCGCGACCGACGGCGAGACCCTGCACGTTCACCGCGACATGGGGCTCGTGGCGGACGTGTTCACCGCCGAGACCATCGCGCGCCTCAAGGGCGGCGCCGCCATCGGGCACGTCCGCTACTCGACCGCCGGCGGCTCGCACGTGAAGAACGCGCAGCCGCTCGCCGTGCAGTACCAGGGCGGCGCGGTCGCGGTCGCGCACAACGGCAACCTCGTGAACGCCGAGGCGCTGCGCGCCGATCTCGAGCGCGACGGCTCGATCTTCCAGGCCTCCACCGACACCGAGGTGATCGTCCACCTCCTCGCCCGCGCGCGCGCGCCGGGCGCGCCCGGCTCGGTCGAGCAGCTCGTCGGCGCGGTGCGCGAGGCGCTCTGGCGCGTGACGGGCGCCTACTCGATGCTCTTCCTCTCGCCCAAGGCGCTCGTCGCCGCGCGCGATCCGATGGGCTTCCGCCCGCTCGTGCTCGGCAGGCTCAAGGGCAGCTGGGTGCTCGCGAGCGAGACGACCGCCCTCGACCTCATCGAGGCGGAGTACGTCCGCGAGGTGGAGCCGGGCGAGCTCATCATCGTCGACGGCTCCGGGCTCCGCAGCGAGCGGCTCTTCCCCGCCCAGCCGCCCTCCCGGCTCGGCCGCTGCGTCTTCGAGCACATCTACTTCGCGCGGCCGGACTCGGTGCTGTTCGGCAAGTCGGTCTACGAGGTGCGCCACGCCTTCGGCAAGCGGCTCGCCGAGGAGCACCCCGTGCCGGCGGACCTCGTCATCCCGGTGCCGGACTCGGGCGTGCCCGCCGCCATCGGCTACGCCGAGAAGGCGGGGATCCCCTTCGCGATGGGGCTCGTCCGCTCGCACTACGTCGGCCGCACGTTCATCGAGCCGCAGCAGTCGATCCGGCACTTCGGCGTGAAGCTCAAGCTGAACGCGCTCCGCGGGGTGCTCGCCGGCAAGCGCGTGGTGGTGGTGGACGACTCGGTCGTGCGCGGCACGACGAGCCGCAAGATCGTGAAGATGATCCGCGCGGCCGGCGCGACGGAGGTCCACCTCCGCATCAGCTCGCCGCCCACCGCCTGGCCCTGCTACTACGGCATCGACACGCCCACGCGGCAGGAGCTCATCGCGAGCACGCACTCGATCGAGGACATCGCGACCTACGTCACCGCGGACTCGCTCGGCTACCTCTCGCTGCCCGGCCTCTACGCGGCCATCGGCGAGGACCGCGCCACGTACTGCGACGCGTGCTTCTCGGGCGAGTACCTCGTGGCCTTCCCGAAGCGCACCCCCGCGCCGCCCCTGCGCGTCGTCGGCGCCTGAGCCGCCGGAGCTCCCGAAGCCCGAGGTGAGCGCGCTCAATCGGGGCGGCGCCGCGCCTCGGGCGCACCGCGCGGCCCGAGCGTGCATAAGCTCGGGCGCGCATGGCGGCGAACCCCGAGCGCTTCGTCATCGCGGACGGCAGCGTCCACGTGTACCGCCTCTTCGACGTCGCGGACGCGATCGACCTCGCCGCCGCGGAGCGCGCCGTCGAGGTGGCGATGGCGGCGCCCAAGTCGCGCGCGCGCCTCACCGGCGCGCAGTCCGCCACCGCGCTCGAGCTGCCGCGCCCACCGCTGCGCGTCGCGCTCGGCGCGCGCGAGGCCCCGCTCCGCTCCCGCGGCGCGCGCACCGCCGAGGCGAGCGCGCACGTCTTCGACTACGGCGTCGTCTCGATCCTCTACAAGCTGCCCATCGCGCCCGGCACCGCGCTCGAGGAGCTCGTCGGCCTCGCGGAGGAGCTGTTCGTCTCGCCGCCGCCGGAGATCGACCAGGGGGCGCGGCGCGAGGCGGAGGAGCTCTGCCGCGCCCTGGGCGGCGCGCTCGAGCGGCCGCACCGCTGGGACGGCCTCGAGAGCTACCAGATCTTCTTCGTGCGCCGCTTCGCGGACGGACCCCTCCGCGCCCAGGAGCTGCTCGCCAGCGCCCCCGTGGCGGAGCTGCTCCTCGGCGAGACGAGCCCGGTCCGCCTCTCGACCGCCGAGCGCCAGGAGGTGCTCTCCCACCACTACACCTACCTGGAGGACGACCTCGCGGTGGTGCACTGGAACAGCGCGCTCGTGGTGGAGCCTTCGGGGGTGGAGGACATCCCCGACCTGCTGGAGTTCGCGACCGCCCACCTGCTCGAGCTGCGCTATTACGACGCGCTCCTCGACCGCGAGCTGCACCTCATCTACGACGAGATCGAGCGGGGCGGGAGCCCGGTCGCGAACATCTTCACCCGCCGGTACCGCGGCCTGCAGCGCCGCACCGCCGCTCTCCTGCTCGAGCTCTCCGAGATGGTGGAAAGGCTCGAAAACGCAGTGAAAATCGTGGGGGACTTCTACCTCGCGCGGCTCTACCAGAGCGCGGTCCGCCGCTTCCGGCTCCCGGCCTGGCAGGAGACGGTCCTGCGCAAGCAGCGGCTCCTCGCCGAGGTGAACGACCTCATCGGCGACGCCGCCGACACGAGCCGGAGCGAGCTCCTCGAGCTCGCCATCATCCTCCTCATCGTCTTCGAGATCGTCGCCGCCTTCCGCTGAGGGTGTGGCACGGCTCCCTCCCTGGAGCGGGATCGATCGTCACGATCGGCCCGTTTTTCAGGCCGATCGTGACGGCGTGAAGTTGACGGGGGGATCGGGAAGCGATATCTCCGAGCCATTCGCCGCCCTGGGCGGGCGGTCGACAGGAGGGCTTTCCAACATGACGCAGGCTCAGTTCTTCCAGGCGGTGGCCGAGGGCGCGCAGCTGTCGAAGGCCCAGGTCCGTCAGGTGTTCACGGCGGTCGAGGAGGTCGTGACGAAGCGGCTGAAGGGCGAGGGGAAGATCCCGCTCGGCGGCCTGGGCGCGGTGAAGCTCGTCGATCGCAAGGCGCGCATCGGCCGCAACCCGGCGACGGGCGAGCAGATCAAGATCCCGGCTCGCACCGCCATCAAGATCACGCCCGCCAAGGGCCTGAAGGACATCTTCAACAAGAAGGGCAAGAAGTAGCCCTTCCTCGATCGAGGTCCTCGGCGCCCGCCTGGCCCTGCGGCTCGGCGGGCGTCGCTTTTTCCGGTCATCACCCTTCGTGAACCCAGGGCGCCGCCCCGAGGGAGAGCAGCGATGAGCGTCGTCGTCGTCCCCGCCGACACCCCGGCCCTGCGCGAGCAGGCGTACGCGCTGCGCCACGACGTGTTCGTCGGCGAGCAGCGGGTGCCCGTCGAGCTGGAGCGCGACGAGCACGACGACGCGGCCTTCCACGTCGTCGCGCTCGAGGGCGCGCGCTGCGTCGGCACCGGCCGCCTCGTGCGGCAGGCGGGCGGCGTCGGGCGCGTCGGGCGCATGGCGGTGGAGCGCGGGCACCGCCGCCTGGGCGTGGGCGAGCAGCTCCTCGCCGCGCTCGAGGAGCGGGCGCGCGCCGAGGGGCTCGCCGAGATCGAGCTGCACGCCCAGTGCTACGTCGAGGCGTTCTACGCGCGGGCGGGTTACGCGCGCGCCGGCGAGCGCTTCGAGGAGGCCGGCATCCCGCACGTCGTGATGCGCAAGCGGCTCGTGCCGTGAGCGCCGCGCGGCGAGGCCGGATCAGGCGAAGGTCGTGACCTTCAGCGGATCCGCAGCAGCGTGCGGACCGTCGCGATGATGTCGGCGAACTGGACCGGCTTCTGGAGGTACACGTCGATGCCGAGCTCGGCGGCGCGGTCGCGGGCGTCGGGCCCGCCGGCGCTGATGATGACGATGGGCGTCCCGGCCAGCGCCGGATCGGCCCGCATCCGCTCGACGAGCGTGAAGCCGTCCATGACCGGCATGTACAGGTCGGCCATGACGAGGTCGACGCGGGGCGGCTCGACGAGCCGGGCCAGCGCCTCGTGGCCGTTCGGCGCGTACTCGACGGCGACGTCCACGCCGTCCCCCTCCGAGCGCAGCTTCCGGAGGGCGTACTGGTACATCTCGACCACCCGCGCGTTGTCCTCGACCACCAGCACGCGGTAGGTGCGCTTCGCCTTGCCGCTGCCGGTGCGGGCGGTCTCGGCGATGCGCGCGAGCTTGTGACGGTCGTCCACCCGGTCGATGGGGATCTTGACCGCGACCCCCCGCGGCTGGTCCTTGGCGGCGGCGCGCGTGCGCACGACCTCCACCTCGACCTCCACGGGCTCGAGCAGCCCGGGGAAGCTCACCTGCAGCGGGACGCGATCGCCCTCGCGCAGGGACCGATCCGTGCGTATGAAGAGGCCGCCGGCCGACACGTTCTCCGTGACGTCCCGGACGGCCTGCTGCATGCCTGGGTAATCCACACGGAGCACGAGCGGGACGCGGGGATCGCGACGCTTTTCTCGACCGATTTCCATCCGGAGCGGTCGAGTATACAGCGGCGGATCTCCTTGACAATCTTACATGTGCTCACTAGCCTCGCCCGCGCTTTACGCCCTGCCTTCATCGGACCTCTATGACGAATCCACCACTCGTCGGGACGGCCGAAGAACTGCCGCGGGAAAAGGTCGAGCACTTCGACCGTGAGCTCGCGGAGGTCCTTCGTCGCTACCCGCCCGATCGAAAGGCCGCGGCGATGCTGCCGGCCCTCCGCCTCGGCCAGGAAGTCTTCGGCTACCTCTCCCCCGCGGTTCAGCGGCTCGCCGCCGACCGGCTCGGCACCTCGCCGGCGCGCGCGGAGGAGGTGGCCACGTTCTACGTGATGTTCCACACCGCGCCGATCGGCCGCCATCTCGTGGAGGTGTGCACGAACGTCTCGTGCTGCCTCACCGGCGGCGACCGGCTGTTCGAGTACCTCAAGCACAAGCTCGGGGTCGCGAACGGCGGCACCTCGTCGGACGGGCGCTTCACGCTGCGCGAGGTCGAGTGCCTCGGCGCCTGCGGCACCGCCCCGGCGATGCTCGTGGACGAGGAGATGCACGAGCGGCTCGACCCGAAGAAGGTCGAGGAGATCCTGGGGAGGCTCGAGTGAGCGAGACGCTCATCCTGACGAAGCGCTGGGGGAAGCCCGACTCCGCCGCGCTGCGCACCTATCGCGCGGACGGCGGCTACGCCGCGCTCGACAAGGCGCTCGGCATGGAGCCCGCCGCCGTCGTCGACGAGGTGAAGAAGTCGAACCTCCGCGGCCGCGGCGGCGCCGGCTTCGCGACCGGGCTCAAGTGGACGTTCCTCCCGAAGGACGTCCGTCCCCGTTATCTCACGGTGAACGCGGACGAGTCCGAGCCGGGCACGTTCAAGGACCGCTACATCATCGAGCACGATCCCCACATGCTGATCGAGGGGATCGCCATCACCTGCTACGCGCTCGACATCCACGCCGCCTACGTCTACATCCGCGGCGAGTTCGCGAAGCAGGCGCGCATCCTCGAGGCGGCGGTCGAGGAGGCGCGCGCGGCCGGCATCCTCGGCTCGCGGCTCCTCGGGAAGAAGGACTTCGACCTCGAGATCGTCGTGCACCGCGGCGCGGGCGCGTACATCTGCGGCGAGGAGTCGGCCCTGCTCGAGTCGCTCGAGGGCAAGAAGGGCTACCCCCGCCTCAAGCCCCCGTTCCCGGCGATCGTCGGCCTGTGGGGCAAGCCCACCATCATCAACAACGTCGAGACCATCGCGAACGTCCCCTGGATCGTCGCGAACGGCGGCGACGCGTTCGCCGCGCTCGGCGTGGGCAAGTCGGGCGGCACCCGGCTCTTCGGCGTCTCCGGCCACGTGAACCGGCCGGGCGTCTTCGAGAAGCCGGTCGCCTACAACCTGAAGAAGCTCATCATGGAGGACTGCGGCGGGATCGTCGGCGGCCGGAAGCTCAAGGCCGTCATCCCCGGCGGCTCCTCCTCCCCGGTGCTGCGCGGCGACGAGATCGACATCTCGCTCGAGTTCGACGCGGTGAAGGCGGCCGGCTCGATGTCCGGCTCCGGCGGCGTCATCGTGTTCGACGACTCGACCTGCATGGTCCGCGCGCTCGCCCGCATCTCGAAGTTCTACGCGGAGGAGAGCTGCGGGCAGTGCACCCCCTGCCGCGAGGGCACCTCGTGGATGGAGGGCATCGTCGAGAAGATCGAGCACGGCCACGCCACCGCCGAGGACGTCGCCAAGCTCGAGCAGGTGGCGGGCAACATCGGCGGGCAGACCATCTGCGCGCTCGGTGACGCCGCCTCGATGCCGGTGCAGTCGTTCGTGAAGAAGTTCCGCGACGAGTTCCTGCGCCACGTCGAGGAGCGGCGCTGCCCGTACGGCGACCACGGCTGGGGTCTCGATCAGTCCTCTCGCCCGGCGGTGGTGGGCGGGGTGAGGTACTAGGCGATGCAAATCACGGCCGAGCTCGTCTGCTTCTGGATCTTCGCCATCCCCCTCGTCGTCACCGCGCTCGGCGTGGTGGTCGCGCGGAGCCCGGTGTACGCGGCGATGAACCTCGTCGCGGCCTTCTTCTTCATGGCCGGGCTCTACGTCCTCCTCGCCGCGCACCTCATCGCGTTCATGCAGATCCTGGTGTACGCGGGCGCGGTGATGGTGCTCTTCCTGTTCGTCATCATGCTCCTGTCGCTCGACGAGGAGCACCCGCAGCGCGAGCGCCGCAGGGCGATGCAGTACGTGGGCGTGCTCGGCGCGGTCTCGCTCCTCGCCGTGCTCGCCTCCGCCATCGCCCGCGTGCCCGACGCGGCCATGTCGACGCTCGCCCAGCCGGACCGCTTCGGCACGGTGAAGGCGGTCGGGCAGGTGCTCTACACCGAGTTCCTGCTGCCCTTCGAGGTGACGAGCCTGTTGCTCCTCGTCGCCATCGTCGGTGCGGTCGTCGTCGCGAAGGAGAGGATCTGAGCCATGGTCCCCGTCACCTGGTACCTCTGGCTCGCCGCGGTCCTCTTCACGATCGGCCTCTCCGGCGTCCTCCTGAAGCGCAACGCGCTCATCGTGATGATGAGCGTCGAGCTGATGCTCAACGCGGCGAACCTCACGTTCCTCGCGTTCGCGCGGCAGTCGGGGAACATCGGCGGGCACGCCATCGCCTTCTTCGTCATCGCGGTCGCGGCGGCGGAGGCGGCGGTCGGGCTCGCGGTGGTCATCGCCATCTACCGCACGCGCGGCAGCGTGAACGTGGACGAGGTCCGCGCGCTGCGCGAGTGAGCGTCGGTCCCTGACGGCGTCTCGGCCGACTTTCACCGCCCCGGCGCGCGCCGCGGTAAGCTCGCGGCATGATCGCTCGCTGCGCCCGGTGCCAGGGCACGTTCCAGACCGACCGCTTCGGCCGCCAGATCTGCCCGCACTGCGGCGCGGAGCTGCTCCTCGCCGATCCGAACGCGCCGCCGCCCTCGGCCGTCGAGCCGCCGCCCGCGGCGCCGGCGCAGCCCGAGGCCCCCGCTCCTGCGAGCGAGGCGCCGGCAGGTGCCGGTGCCGCCCCCGAGGTGCCGCGGGAGCCGCCGCCGCCCTCCCCCGAGGCCCCTGCGCCCGAGCCGGCCTGGGCGCGCACGTCCAAGCAGCCGGTGTGGGGCGCACCGCCCCTGCCGCCCGAGCAGGCGGCGGGCAGAGGTCCGGAGCTACCGCCTCCGCCCGGCCCGCCGCCGGGCGGCTACGGGCCGCCGCCCGGGGGATGGGGCCCGCCGCCGCCGGGTGGCTGGGGGCCGCCGCCGGGGGTTCCGCCTGGACCGCAGGGACCGGAGGCGTCCGCGCCGTTCGCCGAGCGGCGGCAGCGCGGCATCTTCTCGTCCTTCGTCGAGACCCTGAAGCTCGTCGCCACGCAGCCGGGCGCCTTCTTCCGGCGCGTGCGCGTCGACCAGCCGGGGAGCGCGGTGCTCTTCGCGGTGATCGCCTACACGGTCGGCACGCTGTTCCAGGGGCTCTACAGCCTCGCGACCGGCAGCCGCGTCGCGGAGATGCTCGAGTCGGTGGCGGAGAACATGCCCGAGGAGCAGGCGCGCTACGTGCGCATGTACGTCGAGAGCATGTCCGGCGCGTCCACGATCGCGCAGATCGTGCTCGCGCCCCTCGCCGCGCTCGTCGGCGTCTACCTGTGGGCGGCGATCGTCCACGGGATCCTGCTGCTCGTCCGCGGCGCGCCGCGCGGCTTCGGCGCGACGCTCACCGCCGTCGGCTACGCGCTCGGCCTCAACGTGCTGCTCATCGTGCCCGGCTGCGGCGGGTTCCTCGCGCTCGTGTGGGGCGTCGTCGCGATGATCATCGGCCTCGGCGAGACCCAGCGCTGCGGGCCCGGGAAGTCCACGCTCGCGGTGCTCTCGCCCGTGCTGCTCGTGCTCGTCTGCTCGTGCTGCGCCGCGATCGGCCTCGGCTTCGGCGGCATGCTGCAGGGCGGGCACGGCCACTCGGTGAGCCTGTGACGGAGGCGGTGCGCTGGCAGCGGACGGCGCGGTTCGGGCACGCCGAGGTGTTCGCGGTGATCGGCGCGCTCTCGTTCTTCGCGGCGCGCTTCCTGCCCCTCCTCTCCCTGCCCTTCGTGTGCCCGCTGCGCGGGCTCGCCGGCATCCCGTGCGCCACCTGCGGCATGACGCACGCCTTCGTCCACCTGGCTCACGGCGAGCTCGGCCGCGCGATCGCCGCGAGCCCGCTCGGCGCCGCGCTCGCCGCCGCCGCCTGGCTCTTCGCCGCGCTCGACCTGTCGCGCGCGGCGCTGGGCGCGCCGCTGCCGGTGCCCTCCGAGCGGCTCGCCCGCGGGGCCGTCGCGCTCGGGGTGCTCGCGCTGTTCGTCAACTGGGCGTACCTCGTCCTCCGGGAGATCGGCTCGTGAGCCACAGCGCGCTCGGCGTCCTGCTCGTCGTCGCCGGCTACCTGGCGGGCTCGATCCCGTTCGGCGTCCTCCTCGGCCGGCTGGTGCTCGGCGTCGACGTGCGCACCGTGGGCTCCGGGAACATCGGCGCGACGAACGTCGCGCGCGCCGGCGGCAAGAAGATGGGCGTCCTGGTCCTGCTCCTCGACGCGGCGAAGGCCATCGTGCCCATCCTCGTCGCGCGGGCGCTCCTCGCCGGCACGCCGCGGGCGGAGCTCTTCACCGTGCTCGTGGCGCTCGCCGCCTTCGTCGGCCACCTCTTCCCGGTGTGGCTCGGGTTCAAGGGCGGCAAGGGCGTCGCGACCGGGCTGGGCATCTTCGTCGTGCTCGCGCCGTGGGCCGCGCTCGGCGGGGTCGTCGCGTACCTCGTCGCCTACGGGACGACGCGCATCTCCTCGGTGGGCTCGCTCGCGGGCACCGCCGTCTGCGCGATCGTGACCTTCGCGCTCCACGGCCCCGCGAGCCCGGTGAGCTGGGCGGGGGTCGCCCTCGCGGCGCTCATCGTGCTGCGCCACCGCGAGAACATCGGGCGGCTCGTGCGCGGCGAGGAGAAGCGGATGCGCGTTTGAGCGCCGCGGCCTTCCCGCGCGCGCCGCGCTACACGTTCGGGATCGGCGAGACCTCGCCCACCGGCCGGATGAGCACCTGGCGAGGCTTCACGCCGTTCGCCGGGCCGACCACGCCCTCGCGCTCCATGCGCTCGATGATCTTCGCGGCCTTGTTGTAGCCGAGGCGCATCTCGCGCTGGAGCTTCGAGACCGAGACCTCCTCCATGCGCGAGACGAGGTCGAGCGCCTGGTCGTAGACCGGGTCGTCGTCGTCGGAGTCGTAGCGGCCATCCCCGCCGCCCTCGCGCGTCTTGAGGATCGAGTCGTCGTAGACCGGCTTGCCCTGCTCCTTGAGGAACTCGACGACGCGCTGCAGCTCCTCCTCGGAGACGAAGGCGCCCTGAACGCGCGTGACCGGCTGCGTGGCGGTCAAGACGAGCATGTCGCCGTCGCCGAGCAGGGCCTCCGCCCCCGGGCCGTTGATGATGGTCTGCGAGTCGTGGCGCGAGGCGAGCCGGAAGCTGATGCGGGCCGGGAAGTTGTTCTTGATCATCCCGGTGATGACGTCCGTCGACGGGCGCTGCGTCGCGACGATGAGGTGGATGCCGGTCGCGCGCGCCTTCTGGGCCAGGCGCGCGAGCGAGATCTCGACCTCGCGCGGCGCGGTCATCATGAGGTCGGCGAGCTCGTCGATGACCACCACGATGTAGGGCAGCTTCTGCGGCAGCTTCTTCTCGTCGCGGGCCGCCACCGGGTCCGCCGGCGGGGGCGCAGTGGGATCCTCGAACTCGGGGCTCGCGAGCACGGGCTCCGGCGCGGCCTCGGCGGCCGCCGCGCGCGCGGCGGCCTCCTCCTCGGTCTCGCCGGCGACCTCGTCGACCACCACGAGCTTCCGGGGCGGCGGCGCGTCCTTCTCCTCGAACGTGCGGCTCTCGGCGCGGAGCTTCTCGACCTTGCCGTTGTAGCTCTTGAGGTCCTTGGAGCCCGTGTCGGCGAGGACCTGCGTCCGGCGCTCCATCTCGTCCACCGCCCACTGCAGCGCCCGGGCGGCCTTCTGCGGATCGGTCACGACCGGGAGGAGCAGGTGCGGGATGTCCTCGTAGAGCGACAGCTCCGTCATCTTCGGGTCGACCATGATCATCCGCACCTCCGCCGGCGTCTGCCGGTAGAGGAGCGAGCAGATCATGGTGTTGAGGCCGACCGACTTGCCCGAGCCGGTGGTGCCGGCGATGAGGAGGTGCGGCATCCGCTGCAGATCCACGCAATACGGGATGCCCTCGATGTTCTTGCCCAGGCCGAGCGGCATGAACCCGCCCGCGGAGGCGAACGCCTCGGACTCGAGGATGTCGCGCAGGTAGACCGTGGCGCGGTCGCGGTTCGGGACCTCGATGCCCACCACGCCCTTGCCCGGGATCGGCGCGATGATGCGGATCCGCGTGGCGCTGAGCGCCATCGTGAGCTCCTTGTCGAGGTTCTCGATGCGGGCGAGCTTCACGCCCGCCACCGGAGAGAACTCGTAGAGCGTCACGACCGGGCCGGGCCGGATGTGCTTGATGACGCCGTCGACGCCGTGCTGCTCGAGCGTCGCGACGATGACGTCGGCGACGCGCGTGAGGGCCTGCTCGTCGACGGCCTTGGCCTTCTCCTCGTGCGCGTCGAGGATCTCCGCCGAGGGGAGCTTGAAGACGTCGCCCGCCTTGGTGAAGGCGAACGCGGGGACCTCCTTCTTCTTGTCCTTCTTCTTCCCGCGCTCGAGCATCGCCTGCGAGACGATGATCTCCGGGCGGGCGGGCGGCGTCGGCGGCTCGGGCAGCGGCTCGGGCGCGGCGGCCTCGGCGGCCGGCAGCTCCACCACCGCAGCGGCCTTCGCCGCGGCGGGCTCCTGCTCCTCGCGCGCCTTGCGGCGCTTCCGGGCCGGGGGCTCGGCGGGCTCCGGCTCCTCGGCGGGGGCCGGGGCGGCGAGGCCGCTCACCCAGGCCGGATCCTCGAACCCGGTGCGGCGCGCGTGCTCGATGGCGAGCGCGGTCGCGACGGCGCGCGCCTCCTCGCGCGAGTCGTCGTCATCCGCCTCGACCGAGGCGGCGTCCGCGAGCGCCTCCTCGCCGGCGCGGCGCTTCCGGTCGGCCTCCTCGTCCGCGCGCAGCTCGGCGACGGCGATGCGGTGCTCCTCGACCGCGGCCGCCACCCGGTCCGACGCGAACCCGAACAGCCCGCGCGCGAGGTCGGTGAGGAAGCCGCCGATCGTCTGCGGCTTCACGTCGGCCGCCACGATGAGGGCGACGACGCCGGTGGCGGTCACGACGATGGCGCTGCCCCAGGTCGAGAGGAGCCCCTCGGCGCTCGCGCTGAGCGCGCGGCCCACCGCGCCGCCCGCCGGGAACGACGCGACGACGTGGGCGCCGAGCGCGAGGTGGCCGAGCGTCGCCACGCAGAGCGTGAGGACGGCGTAGGCGACGGCGGAGACGATGGAGAGCCGCGGCGACGCGCCGCGGAAGAGCCGCCAGGCGGCGGCCCCGAGCGCGACGGGCAGCACGAGCGCGGAGAACCCGAGCACGCCGTAGACGGCCGCGGCGAGGCTGTGCCCGACCGGGCCGACGAGGTTCGAGGGGGCCATGCCGCGCGCGATGAGCGCGCCGTCGAGGGACGAGTAGGTCGCGAGGGCGAGGCCGCTCGTCGCCGCGAGGGCGAGGAGCACCACCGCCCCGACGTCGCGGGCCATCCCGGTGCGCGGCGCCTTCTGCGCCCCGCCGCGCGGCTCCGCCTTCCGATCGCCCTTCTTCGGGCGCTCCTTCTCGGGAAGACGACGGTTGGACCTGGCCTTGCCCATGCGCGCGACCACCTGCCCCTCGCTCCGTGAAACGCCCGCGCCGCGGTGCTGCCACGCGGGCGCACCCGGGCCCGCCTCGAACGGACGAGGTCCCGTCCAGCCGAGGATATCGGGGTGACCCCGGGGGTCAATTTTTCGGCGGACGGCGAAACCTCGCGTAAAATCCGCGGAACTCGCGACTTTTTCGGAGCGCCATGGACGTCCGCTGCGAGCGCTGCAAGGCCCAGTACGTCTTCGACGACGAGCAGATCACGCCGTCGGGGCTGGCGGTCCAGTGCACCAACTGCGGGCACCTCTTCAGGGTGAAGAAGAAGGAGCTCGTGGTGACCGTGCCGGTGAAGCCCGGCGAGCTCGACTTCGCGCCCATGCCGGCGAGCGCGGCCGCGCCCGGCGCGACCGCCTCGGCCGCAGCGCGGAGCAGCGCGCGAGAGTGGCGCGTGAGGCGCCCCGGCGGTGCCGTGCTCACCTGCCGCGAGCTCACGACCGTCCAGAAGTGGATCGTGGAGGGGAAGGTCGCGCGCGAGGACGAGATCTCGGCCGGCGGGGACTCCTGGAGGCGGCTCGGCGAGATCGAGGAGCTCTCGAGCTTCTTCTCGGTGGTGGCGGAGGCGGAGCGCGCTCGAGCGACGCCCGTCGAGACGCAGCGTCCGCCCACGCGCGTGCCGCCGCCGCCGCCCTCCGGCTTTCCGCCGCCCGCGCTGCCGCTCCCCCCGCCCGGAGAGCTCACGTGGCCGGCGCGAGCGAGCGAGGCACGCGCGGCCGAGCCGTCGGCGCGGCCTCGCCGCCGGGGCCTGCGCGCCGCGCTCCTCGTCGCGCTCCTGGCGGTCGCTGCGGGCGCCGGCGCCTACGCGCTCGTCCCTGGCAGGATGGGACGGATGGTGCGCGGGGTCCTGGGGATCGGCCCGACCGCGATCGCGACTCCGACGACGACCGCGACCCCGGCCCCGTCTCCGACCGCGACCTCGACGGCGACCGCGACCGCGACGCCGACCCCGACCTCGACCGCGCCCTCGGACGCGCCCGCTACCCCGACGGCGAGCGCGGCGGCGACACCAGCGGCCGACCCCTCCGCAGCGCCAGCCGGGCGCGCCCCCGAGCCCGCGCCTCCCGCTGAAGCCGCCCACGCGGACGGACGCCCTGCTGGCTCACCGGCTGCCCCGGGCCCTGAGCTCTCGCCCTCCGCCACGCCTGCCGTCCTCGCGCCCGGGGCGGCGCCCGCCGCCGTGGTCCCTGCCTCGGCAGAGGCCGCCCCGGCGGCGAAGCCGGCGCGCCCCCGCGGCCCCAAGGCGCTCCTCGCCGAGGCGGGGCGGCTCCGCGCGCGAGGCGATGCCACCGGTGCGCTCGAGCTCTACGGCCGGCTCGTCTCGGACGATCCCGAGAACGTCGCGGCCCTGACGGGCCGGGGGCTGTGCTATCTCGATCTGTCTCGTTACGCCCCGGCCGCGGCCAGCTTCGAGAGCGCGCTGAAGCTCGTCCCGTCGCACGCGGACGCGCTCCTCGGCCTCGCCGAGGCGTACCGGGCGCAGGGACGGGACGCGGACGCCATCCGCTGCTACGAGAGATACCTGGCGGAGCACCCCGACGGCGAAGAGGCCGCCGTCGCGCGCAACGCCATCGCCGAGCTGAGGAGATGACCGACATGCCGGATCGCGGAACCCCTGGGAAGCCGTCCACCACCGAAGACGAGTACTTCGTCCGCGAGGACGCGGAGAAGAAGCGCAGGCTCGCCCTCCAGGTGAAGAAGCAGACCGAGGCGGCCGAGCTGCAGCGGCTCAAGGAGCTGCACTGGATGCGCTGCCCCAAGTGCGGGATGCAGATGCACGAGGTGCGGCTGCGCGGGGTGGACGTCGACGTGTGCTTCTCCTGCAACGGCGTCTTCCTCGACGAGGGAGAGCTGAGCCACCTCGAGAAGCCCGAGTCGAAGGGCGTCATGGCCTCGATCCTGAACTGGTTCAAGCCCGAGACGAAGAAGCCGGTCTAGGCGCGACATGGCCCTCACGCTCGACGAGGTCCGGCGCATCGCGGCGCTGGCGCGGCTCCGGCTTTCGCCGGAAGAGGAGCAGACCTTCGCTGGTCAGCTCTCGGCCATCCTCGATCACGTCGCGCAGCTCTCCGAGCTCGACGTGTCGGGGGTGGAGCCGATGACGCACGCCCTCGCCGAGGGCGTGCCCCTCCGCGCCGACGAGGTCCGCCCCGGCCTCCTTCCCGACGAGGCGCTCGCGAACGCGCCCGCCCGCGAGGACACGTTCTTCGTCGTGCCGAGGATCATCGAGTGAGCGCGCCGTCCACGGAGCTGACGTCCCTCTCGCTCGCCGACGCGAGCGCGCTCCTCGCGGGGAGGGGCGCCTCGTCGCGGGAGCTCGTCGCCGCCGCGCTCGACCGCATCGCCGCGACCGACGGCCGGATCGGGGCGTTCCTCCGCACGACGCCCGAGCGCGCCCGCGCGGCCGCGGAGGCCGCCGACGCGCGCGCGGCGAAGGGGGCGCGCCGCTCGCCCCTCGACGGCGTCCCCATCGCCCTCAAGGACATCTTCCTCACGAAGGGCGTCGAGACGACCTGCGCGTCGCGGATCCTCGAGGGCTTCGTCCCGCCCTACGACGCCACCGTCGTCGAGCGGCTCGAGCAGGCCGGCGCCGTGGTCGTCGGCAAGCTCAACATGGACGAGTTCGCGATGGGCTCGTCGAACGAGAACAGCGCGTTCAAGCCGTGTCACAACCCGTACGACCTCGCGCGCACGCCCGGCGGCAGCTCGGGCGGCAGCGCCGCGGCCGTCGCCGCACGGCAGGTGTACGGGACGCTCGGCACGGACACGGGCGGCTCGATCCGGCTCCCGGCCGCGTTCTGCGGGGCCGTGGGCGTGAAGCCCACCTACGGCCGCGTCTCGCGCTACGGCGTCATCGCCTTCGCCTCCTCGCTCGATCAGGTCGGCCCGCTCGGCCGCACCGTGCGCGACGCGGCGCTCCTGCTCCAGGCCATCGCCGGCCACGACCCGCGCGACCTGACCTCCTCGACCCGGCCCGTGGACGACTACCTCGCAGGCCTCGAGGGCGGCGCGCGCGGGCTGCGCATCGGCGTGCCCCGCGAGTGGCTCGCGGGCGGGCTCGCGCCCGGGGTCGAGCGCGCGGTGCGCGAGGCGCTCGCACGGTACGAGCGGCTCGGCGCGACGCTCGTCGACGTCTCCCTGCCGCACTCGCGCTACGGCATCGCGGCCTACTACCTCATCGCCCCCGCGGAGGCCTCCTCGAACCTCGCCCGCTACGACGGCGTGCGCTTCGGGCTCCGCGCGGGCGAGGCGCGCGGCCTCAAGGAGATGTACTCGGAGACGCGCGAGCGCGGGTTCGGCGCGGAGCCGAAGCGCCGCATCATGCTCGGGACCTACGCGCTCAGCGCGGGCTACTACGACGCCTACTACCTGCGCGCGCAGAAGGTCCGCACCCTCGTCCGGCGAGACTTCGACGAGGCGTTCCGGGCCTGCGACGTGGTCGCCGGCCCGGTCGCGCCCACGGTCGCCTTCCGCCTGGGCGAGAAGACCGCCGATCCGCTGCAGATGTACCTCGCCGACGTGTTCACCATCACCGCGAACCTCGCCGCGCTCCCCGGCCTGTCGGTGCCCTGCGGGCTCGAGCGCGAGAGCGGGATGCCGGTGGGGCTCCAGCTCGTGGGGCGCCCGTTCGACGAGGCGACGCTGCTCCGGGCGGCGCGCGCGCTGGAGCGCGAGGCGGGGCCGCTGCCGGCGCCGGAGGTGTGACCATGACCCGCCGGATCGCCACGCTCCTGTGGGCGGCGCTCCTCGTCCTGCCCGTCGCCTTCCTGGGCGTGGCGGTGACCCGCGCGCGCGGCGCCTCGCCCGGCGGGCACGCCGCGCTGCTCCTCTGGCTCGCCGTCGTCGCGTCGGCCTTCAACGTGGCGCTCTCGCGCGTCATCCCGCCGCGCCTCGAGGCGGCGCGCCGCGGCGGCCGCGACGCGGTCACGCTCACGCGCTTCCTCGTCGCGTGGGCGCTGTGCGAGGCGGCGGCGCTCTGTCCGCTCGTCGCCTATCTCGTCACGCGCGATCCCCGCCTCGTCGTGGTGCTCCTCCTCGACCTGGCGGCGCTCGCCTTCCTCTATCCGAGCGATCGGCGGTGGGACCGGCTCGCGCCGGCCGGCCCCGGCGGCGCCGCGCTCGGGCCACGCCGGGAGGCGCGCTGATGCCGGTCTCGGACTTCCAGGTGGTCCTCGGGCTCGAGGTCCACGCCCAGCTCCTCACCCGCAGCAAGATCTTCTGCGCCTGCTCGACCGCGTTCGGCGCGGCGCCCAACACGCAGGTCTGCCCGGTGTGCCTCGGGCTGCCCGGCGCGCTGCCCGCGCTGAACGCCCAGGTGCTGGAGCTGGCGGTCCGCGCCGGGCTCGCGCTCGGCTGCGAGATCCGCGCGAAGAGCGTGTTCGCGCGGAAGAACTACTTCTACCCGGACCTGCCGAAGGGCTACCAGATCTCGCAGTACGAGCTGCCCATCTGCGTGGGGGGCGGGGTGGAGATCGCGGTCGACGGGGCGACGCGGTCCATCCGGCTCACGCGGATCCACATGGAGGAGGACGCCGGCAAGAACGTGCACGACGTCACGGCGGCCGGCTCCGGCGTCGACCTCAACCGCGCCGGGGTGCCGCTCCTCGAGATCGTCTCGGAGCCGGACCTGCGCTCGATCGACGAGGCCATCGCGTACCTCAAGACCCTGCGCGCGATCCTCATGACGCTCGGGGTGAACGACGGCAACCTGCAGGAGGGCTCGTTCCGCTGCGACGCGAACGTGTCGGTCATGCGGAAGGGCGCGACCGAGCTCGGCACCCGCTGCGAGCTCAAGAACATGAACTCGTTCCGCTTCCTCCGGCAGGCCATCGACTTCGAGGTGCGCCGACAGGTCGAGCTCATCGAGGCGGGCGGCAAGGTCCAGCAGGAGACGCGGCTGTTCGATCCCGATCGCGGCGAGACGCGCTCGATGCGCTCCAAGGAGGAGGCGCACGACTACCGCTACTTCCCCGAGCCGGATCTCCCGCCGGTCCTGGTCGACGAGGCGCTCGTCGAGCGGGTGCGGCGCGCGCTGCCCGAGCTGCCGCGGGCGCGCTCGGCGCGCTACCAGCGAGCGCTCGGGCTCTCCGCCTACGACGCGGAGCTGCTCGTCGCCGACAAGGCGGTGGCCGAGTTCTTCGACGCGACGCTCGCCGCGTACGGCAGCTCGCCGGAGGCGGCCAAGCGGGCGGCGAACTGGCTGAACGGCGACCTCGCCCGGCTCGCGAACGAGCTCGGGCAGGAGCCCGCCGCCTGGCGCATCACGCCGGCGCAGCTCGCCGAGATCCTGCGACTCCAGGACGCGCAGACCATCGGCGGCCCGGGCGCGAAGCAGGTGGTGGAGGAGGTCTTCCGCACCGGCGCCGCGCCGGCCGAGGTCGTGCGCGTGAAGGGGCTCGCGCAGGTGTCGGACGAGGGCGCCATCGAGGCGGCGGTGGATCGCGTGATCGCCGCGAGCGCGGCGGAGGTGGAGCGCTACCGCGGCGGCAACACGAAGCTCCTCGGCTTCTTCGTCGGGCAGGTCATGAAGGAGATGCGGGGCAAGGGCAACCCGGCCGTCGTGAACGCCCTCCTCAAGAAGAAGCTGGGCGAGTAGAGTCCCCGCGCGGGGTCCGCGCGTGACGGCGCCGGCGCGGGCGGTCTCGTGGCGCGGCGACGGATCGGAGCGAGCCATGGCGAGGTGGGCGGGATGGGGCGCCGGGCCGGCCGGTGCGGGCGCGGCGGGTCCGACGAAGGTGTTCCTGGGGATCGCGCTCGTGAGCTGCGTCGTCGTCGCGGGGGTGCTCGCGAGCGAGCGGCGCCTGCCGGCGGCCGCGGTGGCCGCGCTCGCGGCCGTTTACTTCGCCCTGCGGCTCTTCGCGGGGCTCGGAAGGGAGAGGCGATGAACGCGGAGCCGCTCAGGCCGGTGCTCTACGACGAGGCGCGGGACGTGGTCCGCGTGCTCGACCAGCGGCGCCTGCCGGCCGACGAGGTCTGGCTCGAGCTCGCCTCCGCGGACGAGGTCGTGCAGGCCATCAAGGACCTGACGGTGCGCGGCGCCCCCGCCATCGGCGTCGCCGCGGCGTACGCGCTCGCCCTGGAGTCGCGCCGCGGGGCCGAGCCGCCGCGCCTGCGCGAGGCCGCCGAGCGGCTGGTCCACGCGCGCCCCACCGCCGTGAACCTCGCCTGGGCGGTGCGGCGCATGTCGCGCCGGATGGGCCTCGGGGCGGTGGCGCTCCTCAAGGAGGCGCACGCGATCCGGGACGAGGACGAGGCCGCCTGCCGGCGCATCGGCGCGCTCGGCGCGCCGCTCCTCCCGCCGCGCGCGAGCGTCCTCACCCACTGCAACGCCGGCGCGCTCGCCACCGCCGGCTACGGCACCGCCCTCGGCGTCGTCCGCGCGGCCGTGGAGGCGGGGAACGCCGTCACGGTGTTCGCGGACGAGACGCGCCCGTTCCTGCAGGGCGCCCGGCTCACCGCGTGGGAGCTGAAGCGCGACGGGATCCCGGTGACGCTCCTCACCGACGGCATGGCCGGCTGGCTCATGGCGCGCGGAGAGATCGCCTGCGTGGTCGTGGGCGCCGACCGCATCGCCGCGAACGGCGACGTGGCGAACAAGATCGGCACCTACGCCCTCGCCGTGCTCGCCGCGTACCACCACCTGCCGTTCTACGTGGCGGCGCCGTGGAGCACGGTCGACCTGCAGACCGCGGACGGCGCGGCCATCCCCATCGAGGAGCGCGGCGCCGACGAGGTGCTGATGCTCGCCGGCCAGCGCATCGCGCCCGCCGGCGTGCCGGCCCGCTACCCCGCCTTCGACGTCACGCCTGAGCCGCTCGTCACCGCCCTCATCACGGAGCGCGGGGTGGTGCGCCGTCCGTTCGGGCCCGGCCTCGCGGCGCTCGCCGCGAGGTAGGCAAACCGGCGCCTTCCCGCGCCCGACACCCTCCGTCTAACATCCGCGCCGCATGGCCGACATCGGCTCGACCCGGGTGTTCGGGCACGCTCGCCGCAGCGTGAAGATCATCGGGCTCCGGCGGCGCCCGCTCGCGGACCTCTACCACCGGCTCGTGACCGGGAGCTGGACCCGCCTCGTCACGATCTACGCGCTCGTCTTCTTCGGCACGCAGGCGCTGTTCGGGCTCGCCCACCTCGCCCTCGCGGCGGAGTGGCCGCCGGGCGCGTCGGTGATCCCCGCGCTCCTCGCCGCCGCCGACGCGCCGCCCGCGCCGGCGCCGCCCCTCTCCGGCCGCTGGCTCGCCGGCGGGGCGGTCTCCGCGGTCGAGACCTTCGTGCGCTGGCTGCTCGCCGTCATCGGCGCCGGCATCCTCCTCGCCAAGTACTCGCGCATCCCCGCGCGCGTCATCTTCAGCCGGGTCGCGGTCGTCGGCCCGCACGCCGGCGGCCGGGCGCTCCTGTTCCGCATGGCGAACGAGCGGACGAGCCACATCCTCGACGCCAAGGTCTCGGTCATGCTCGTGCGCAACGAGCGCGGCGAGGACGGCGAGGTGGTGCGCCGCGCCCACGATCTCCCCCTCGCGCGCGACGGCTCGGCGCTCTTCTCCCACGCCTGGACGGCGGTCCACCCGGTCACCCGCGAGAGCCCGCTCTTCGGCGAGACGGAGGCGTCGCTCGCCGCCGAGGACGCCGAGCTCGTCGTGACGCTCTCCGGCTACGACGAGGGGCTCACCCGCGTGATCCACGCGCGCCGCACGTACCTGCCCGAGGAGCTCCGCTGGGACGTGCGCTTCCGCGACATCGTGAAGGTGCTCCCCGGCGGAGCTCAGGCCGTCGACTACCGCCGCTTCCACGAGGTGGTGGCGATCGAGCCTCCCGGCGAGCGGACCCCGCGGCGCGCCGCGCGCTGAGCTCCGCGCACACCGGGGCGGCCCACCGCGCCTGGAGCGCAGGCGGCCGCGACGGCCCCGCGCTAGATTGAGGAGACGATGGCCACCCGGACCTGCCCCGCCTGCGCGCGCCCGCTCGGCTCCAACGCGGACTGCCTCTCCTGCCGCGAGGCCGCCGCGAGCGAGCTCGCGCGCGAGGCGAAGGACATCACGCCCGAGAGCCTCCCCGGGCGCGCCTCGGCCGCCCGGCGCTTCCTGCGCCGGCCGCCGTGGTACGCCCGCCGCGCGCCGGGCGCGTTCCGCGCGAAGCTCAGGCTCCTCTGGATGGTGCTGCGCGATTACGCGAACGGGACGTACCGGAAGGTGCCGTGGAAGTCCGTCGCCGCGCTCGCCGCCGCGGTGGCCTACGTGCTCTCGCCCGTCGACCTCGTGCCGGACTTCCTCTTCCCGGTGGGCCTCGCGGACGACGCGGTGCTCGTCGCGCTGACCTGGGGGCTCGTGAAGCGCGAGCTGCGCGAGTACTGCGCTTGGAAGGGCCTCTCCCCGGCGCACTTCGGGCTGTAGACGGCGAACGATCCCGGGCGGCGGCGCCTCCTACCGCTCCCGCATCTCCGCGGCGAGGTCGCGGACCGCGGCTTGCGCCGCGTCGATGCTCTGCGCGCGCCAGGGTCGCCCGTGGCCGGGGATGACCCACTCGAACCGGTGCGCCGCCAGCCGCTCCATCGAGCGGGTCTGCGAGTCCCAGTCCCACCAGCACACCGACCGCGACGCGCCGAGCCTCCCCTCGGCGTCGCCCCACAGGTGGTCGCCCGTGAAGAGGTACCGCTCGCCGACGAGGAGCGCCGTCGAGCCGGCGGTGTGGCCGGGGACGGGGATGGCGAGGAGGTCGTTCGCGAGGGCGGTGGGCGCGTCGCCCTCGAGGCGGAGCTCGACGCCGCGGGTTCCGGCGGTCACATCGCGCGCGTGGAGCACGCGGGCGCAGCCGAGCGCCTCCGCCCAGCGGGCGTGATCGGCGACGTCGTCGCGGTGACTGAGGAACAGGAAGCGCGCCCCGCCCAGCGCGCGCAGGCGTGCGAGGAGCGGGGCCGTGAAGCGCGGCGAGTCCACGAGCACGTTCCCGCCGCGGCGCAGCACGAGCCACGACGCCGCGCCGAAGGAGGACTCCGCCGCGTAGCCGCAGTCGAGGATGTCGGGGGCGTCCTCCGCGAGCGGGACGGGGAGCGCGCGCGAGGCCTCGCGCACTCCCGCGCCGGAGGTGGAGCCGATCGCGGCGACGGGGCAGGAGACGAGCGCGAGGAGGGCCCGCCGCCGCGCCTCGCCGTCAGACGGCTGCGAGGCGACGAAGGCGCGGTCGTCCTCGCCGCCGCCGAACGTCGCGGGCGCGAGGCGGCGGCAGGTGTCGCAGGAGATGCAGCGATCGTCGACGAAGAGATCGCCGGGCGCGTTCTCCGGGACGGCGCGCGTGCGAAGGGCCACGCCGCTCTGATAAGCGGGCGTGGCCCTCGGGTCAGCGGGCTTCGCGCGAACGCTCCGCCCTAGTGCTTGCCCTAGTGCTTGCCCTTGTGCTTGCCGTTACCGTGGCCGCCGTGGCCGTGGTCGTCGTCGTGATCGCGGTACTCGCGGCGATCGTAGTCCCTGCCGCCGTCGCGGAAGTACGCGGGCGCGGGCTGCGGGCGGCCGCCGTAGTAGGCGGGGCCGTGCTTCTCCCCCTTCCAGCCCTTCTCCGGCTTCCAGTGCTTGTAGTGACCGGGCGGGACCTTCACGAGGGCCACCGGCACCGCGCGGGCGGGCGCCATGACCCAGCCGCCCCGGTGCGAGCGGGAGCGGTACCAGACGTCGTCCTCGCGGACCCAGTAGTAGCCGTTGGTGTAGAACACCTCGTGATCGCACTCGGGCACGACCTGAACGCCCGGGCTGACGACGACGAGCTGGGGCAGGACGACCGGCAGATCGAAGCTGATTCCAGCCGAGGCGCGGAGCTGGGCCTCGGCGATCGACGGCAAAAGGAGCGCTCCGGCGAGCGCGAGCGTGAGCTTTCGCATAAGGTCGGCAGGATCGGGTGATCGGGCGCCCCGCGCAATGTGAGGCGGGGAGGCAGGCGAGCCCACCCCGGGGCGGTCCGGTCCAAGCCCCGGGATTCCTTGACAGCCCCGGCGGCCTGATCGTATATGACCGCCCTTCCGGAGGCCCGGAGGCGCGCCGTTTCGCGGCCGCGCGCTGGTGAAATCCTCCCAGATTTCGAGGAGAAGGCGATGTACGCGGTGATTCGGACCGGCGGGAAGCAGTACCGCGTCGCGCAGGGCGATCGGCTCAAGGTCGAGAAGCTCGCTGGCGACGTCGGCGGCAAGATCAGCTTCGAGGTGCTGCTCGTCGGCGGAGAGGGCGAGGCCAAGATCGGCGCGCCGGTCGTCGCGGGCGCCGCGGTCGAGGGCGAGATCGTCGCCCAGGACAAGCACAAGAAGGTCGTCCACTTCCGCAAGAAGAAGGAAGGCTGGACGAAGAAGCGGGGCCACCGGCAGCCGTACACCGAGGTCCTCATCACGACGGTGCGCGCGTAACGCTCGCGCCCCCGACGACCCGGTTCCGGGTTCAGGTGGAGTAGAAAATGGCTCACAAAAAGGGACAGGGCTCCTCGCGCAACGGCCGTGACTCTCCCGGCCAGCACCGCGGCATCAAGGTCTACGGGTCCGAGAAGGTCGTGGCGGGGAACATCCTCGTCCGCCAGGTCGGCACCCTCGTCCACCCCGGCGCGAACGTCGGGATGGGCAAGGACTTCACGCTCTTCGCGCTCGTGGACGGCACCGTGAAGTACAGCCGCGCCCGGGGCGATCGGCGCTTCGTCTCCATCGTTCCGGGGGCGTAGCGCTCCGCCGCTCCGGTCCGCCCCCGGCGGACGAGGCGGCCTCCACTCATCACGGCGCCGCGGGCCACCCAGGTCCGCGGCGTTCGCGTTTGTAAAAGGCTCCGAATGAAGTTCGTCGACGAGGTCCGCATCCACGTGAAGGCCGGCGACGGCGGCAACGGCGCCGTGGCGTGGCGGCGGGAGAAGTTCATCCCGCGCGGCGGACCGGCCGGCGGCGACGGCGGGAACGGCGGGGACGTGGTGCTGGTCGTCGACCCGCAGCTCTCGACGCTGCTCGACTACCGCTACGTCCGGGAGCACCGCGCGAGGAGCGGCGAGCACGGCCAGGGCTCGGACATGAACGGCAGGGACGGCGACCCGCTCGTCCTGCGCGTGCCGCCGGGCACGGTCGTGAAGGACGCCGGCACCGGCGAGCTCGTCGCGGACCTCGGCGGCGAGGGCGAGCGGCTCGTCGTCGCCAAGGGTGGTCGCGGCGGCCTCGGCAACATGAACTTCGCCACCTCGACGAACCAGGCGCCGCGCTACGCCGAGGACGGCACGCCCGGCGAGGAGCGGGAGCTCGTCCTCGAGCTGAAGCTCCTCGCGGACGTGGGCATCGTCGGCTACCCGAACGCCGGCAAGTCGACGCTCATCAGCCGCATCTCCCGGGCCCGGCCCAAGATCGCGGACTACCCCTTCACGACGCTCGTGCCGAACCTCGGCGTCGTCTCCTGGCGAGGCGAGAAGAGCTTCGTCGTGGCCGACATCCCCGGCCTCATCGAGGGGGCGCACGAGGGCGCTGGGCTCGGCCACCAGTTCCTCCGTCACGTGGAGCGCTGCCGCGTGCTCGTGCACCTCGTCGAGGGCGCGAACCCCGAGGAGGGTCGCTCGCCGAAGGCGGACTACGAGGCCATCAACCGCGAGCTCGCGCTCTACTCGCCGGCCCTCGCGGAGAAGCCGCAGATCCTGGCGGTGACGAAGATCGACGTCCCCGAGTCGCGCGCCGCCGGGGAGAAGCTCAAGAAGGCGTTCGCGCGCCGCAAGCAGCCCGTCGACGTCCACCTCGTGTCGGCGGTCACCGGCGAGGGGATGCCGGAGCTGCTCGACGCGGTGGGGCGCGCCCTCTTCGAGGAGGCGCGGCCGCGGCGCGGCGGCCGAGGGCGCCGGCTCGGGAAGCCGAGGGCCGAGAAGTGAGCCGGCGGGGCGAGGGCGGCGCCGAGCGCGCCGCGGAGGCGCCGGAGCCGGGCGGGCCGGACTTCCTCGTCCCGGAGCGCCGCGCGCGCATCGACGCGGTCGTCGCGAACCGCACCCGGACCCTCACCGTGGTGATGGAGGCGTTCTGCGATCCGCAGAACGTGAACGCCGTCCTCCGCACCTGCGAGGCGTTCGGGATCCAGGAGCTGCACGCGATCGAGGGGCCGATGAAGCCCTTCGACCGCAACAAGAAGATCAGCCAGAACGCGGACAAGTGGCTGGACGTGCGGCGCTGGAGCTCCACGGGAGAGTGCCTCGCGCACCTCAAGGCGGAGGGCTTCGCGATCTACGCCACGCACCTCGGCGAGGGGACGCGCTCGCTCGACGCGCTGCCCTTCGCCGGCAAGGTCGCGCTCGTCTTCGGCAACGAGCACCGCGGCGTCTCGGCCGAGGCGCTGGCCCTCGCCGACGCCTCGTACGCCATCCCGATGCGCGGGTTCGTGCAGTCGCTCAACGTCTCGGTCGCGGCGGCGGTCTCGCTCGCGAAGGCGGTCGAGCGGCGCGAGGCCGAGCGCGGCCGTCACGGCGACCTCTCCGAGCTCGAGGCGGCGGCGCTGCGCGAGCGCTTCTACGTGCTCGCCGTGAAGCAGCGCGCGAAGATCGCCAAGGCCGAGCGCGCCGAGGCGCGGCGCGCGGCGCACCGGCGCTGAAACGGTGGCCGCGCGCGCCTCGCCCCCGCGTACGAATGCTGTCGCGGGTAGGAGCCCGCCGTGTCCGTATCGGTGGTCCGTCGCGCGGCCGGTGAAGGGCGAGTCGCGGTCTCCGCGCTCAGCCGTGCCGAACCTCCGGGGTGGAAGAGGCGGAGCGCCGCCTGGCATGAACGCCGCATCGCTCGTGGCGCATGATCATCGCCCACGTGCTGCTGCTCGTCACCGCTGCCGCCTCTGCCGTGTCGCCGATCTCGCGCGAGGGGCGGGTCTCTGCGCCCGAGGGGTTCCGCGCCGCGCTACCCGCCGGTTTCGAGTATCTCGTCCAAGCCGGCAACGATGGGCTTCCCATCTACGGGGCAACGGCGCGAGACGGCCGTTCGGCCGTGACCGTCTCCACCTCGGTCGCGCAGAGCTCGTTCGAGTGCGGATCCGAGGAAACGGCAGCACTCGGGCTCGAGGAGTTCACCTCGCGCACCGGGTTGCACGGCTGCAAGATCGTGCGTGCGAGCGAGGACGGCACGGCGGCCCTGGCCTTGGCGCTCGTCGGCTCCGGGCGGGCGGTCGTGTTGGTCACCGCGGCCGCACGCTCCGCCAGCGCGGCGGAGCGCCTCGTCGAACAGGTCACGCATTCCGTCGAGATCCGGCCGGAGCTGGTGCGCGCCGCCGCGGAGGCGGACGACCTCGTGCGCGCGCCCGACCGCCGGCTCATCGGGTGCTTCGATCAGGAACTGGGCGTCGGAACGCTGAACAACGGCGCGCGCTCCTTCAAGAAGCGCTGCTTCCGCGAGGACTTCACGTTCGTCGAGACGACCCAGGTCTTCACGTCCTCCACCACGTACGACGAGCCCAACGGCGATCGGCCGTTCACGACCGCGAATACGGTCGCCCGTGCGACCGGGCTCTCCGCGCCGATCGCGGTCGAAGGGACATGGTGGGCCGAGGACGACATGCTGACGCTGACGTTCGAGGACGGGGACGTGGAGGGCGAGCTCGTGATCGGCGACGCCGGGATGATCTTCCGCGGCAACTTCTGGGAGCGCGGGGGCGAGGAGTGAAGGCGTTCGCCAAGGAGGGCTGGGCCGTCGCTTCGGCGCTGGGTCTCATGTCGCGCCGCGCGCGGCGCCGCTGGCGAAAAATCGTCGGAAACGGGCCGTTCGCGAGTCGAGCGGCCTCCGCCCGCGCTTTCCCCTAGACTGGGGGAATGCCGGCCGCCCCCGAGTACCCCTTCTCCACCCGCGTCGCGTCGCTGAAGAGCTCCGCCATCCGGGAGATCCTGCGCGTCGTCGCCCGCCCCGACGTCATCTCCTTCGCCGGGGGACTGCCCGCGCCCGAGCTCTTCCCGACCGAGGCCCTCGCCTCGCTCGCGCGGGAGCTGCTCTCGTCGCCGCGCGGCCCGGCGGCGCTCCAGTACGCCGAGACCGAGGGCCACGAGGGCCTGCGCGCGCGCATCCTCGGGCGCGTGCCGTTCCCGGTGGGCGCGTTCGGTGACGACGGGGTCCTCGTCACGCAGGGCTCGCAGCAGGGGCTCGATCTCCTCGCCAAGCTGTTCCTCGACCCGGGCGACGAGGTCCTCGTCGAGACTCCTGCCTACCTCGGCGCGCTCCAGGTGTTCCGCTTCTTCGGGGCGCGCGTCACGTTCCTGCCCTGCGACGCCGAGGGGCTCAGGCCCGACGCGCTCGCGGACGCGCTCCGGCGCCGCCCGAAGCTCCTCTACCTCACCCCCACGTTCCAGAACCCGAGCGGCGTCTGCTACCCGGAGGCGCGCCGGCGAGAGGTGCGCGAGGTCCTGCGGAGCTCCGAGGTGATCGTGGCCGAGGACGATCCGTACCGCGACATCTGGTTCGACGAGGCGCCGCCCGCGCCGGTGGTGCTCGGACACGACCCGGCGCGCAGCGTGTACCTCGGCAGCTTCTCCAAGACCGCGGTCCCGGGCCTGCGCGTCGGCTTCCTGCTCGGGCCCCCGGCCATCGTCCGCCGCTGCGTCCTCGCGAAGCAGGCGACGGATCTCCAGACCAACTCGCTCGGCCAGCACCTGCTCTTCGACCTGCTCGGCCAGGAGGGCTTCGCGCGCCACGTCGAGGGGCTCCGGCGCGAGTACCGCGCGCGCCGCGACGCGCTCGACCGCGGCCTCGCGGCGACGCTCGGGGAGCGGCTCACCTGGAACCGGCCCGGGGGCGGCATGTTCCTGTGGGCGCGCCTCACCGGCGGCGGGGACGCCGCGGAGCTCCTCACCCACGCCCTGGCGGAGGGGCTCGCGTTCGTGCCGGGCGGCGAGTTTCACCCGGAGGGCGAGGGCAAGGCCACGCTCCGCCTCAACTTCACCCACAGCGCGCCCGCGCGGATCGCGGAGGGCGTGGCGCGGCTCGGGCGCGCGTTCGGGCGGTGGGGACGCTAGGCCTCCGGCTCTCCGGGGGCTGCCGCCGTTTCCGCCTCCTCCGCCCGCGCGCGGCGCCGCGCGCTCCGCAGCGCCGAGAGGACCGCGACGGCGAGGATGAAGGCGGCGAGCCACGGCGCGCCGCGGTCGAGCTCCCGTCGCAGCACGCTGCGCTCCGCCGCCCAGAAGAGCGCGATCCCGGAGAAGACGAAGGTCGCGCCCGCGGAGAGGAGCCCGCGCGCCACGCGGCCCTTGCCGGGACGGCCCCGGACCAACGCCAGGCGCAGCCCGGCGCCCGCGGCGAGCAGGAGCCCGAGGAGGACGAGCCACAGGCCGGCCACGCCGCCGACGAGCCCGGGGAAATCGTAGAGGGTCATGCGGCCTCCTCGGTGCAGCCGTCCCAGAACGCCGCGAGGTCGGCCGGGAGCGGCACCTCGAGCCGGACCGGCTCCCGCGTGCGCGGGTGCGGGAGCTCGAGCCGCCACGCGTGCAGCGCGTGGCGCGGCAGCCGCAGGCGCGCGCGGTCCTCGTCGGTGAGGGCGTGGCGGGTGAAGCGATCGAAGATGTTCTCGTCGGGCCCGTAGATCTTGTCGCCCACCATGGGCAGGCCGGCGTGCGCGAGGTGGGCGCGGATCTGGTGCTGGCGGCCCGTGCGGGGCCGGCAGGCGAGCAGCGTGACCGGGGTTCCGCCCGCGAGGACGCGCCTCGACAGCACCTCGAAGTCGGTCGCCGACGGGAGCCCGCCCGCGGTCACGTGCATGCGGACGCGCACCGCCGACGCGCCGGTGAGCGCGAGCGGCGCGTCCACCGTGAAGGCGTCCTCGCGCGGCGCGCCCTCGGTGATGGCGAGGTAGGTCTTCGCGACGCGCCCGCCCGCGAAGTCGCGCTTCATGCGCGACGTCCACTCCGGCGCGCTGCCGCAGGCGAGCAGCCCCGAGGTCTCGCGGTCGAGGCGGTGGGCGGGGTCGACCTTCCGGTCCGGGAAGCGCGCCCGGGCGAGCGTGGTGAAGGTGTTCGCCGAGTAGCGGGCGGTGGGGTGCACGGGCAGCCCGGCGGGCTTGTCAACCACGAGGAGCGCGCCGTCGTCGTGGACGACGTCGAAGACCTGCGGCGTCTCCGGCTCGGGCTCGGCGTCCTTGAGGAGCGCGAAGGAGAGGCCCGGCGTGACCCGCGTCGAGGGCTTCAGCCGGCGACCGTCCTCGGTCTCGAGGCGGCGCTCGATGAGCCGCTGCACGCGCTCGCGGGAGAGGCGCCGGATCTTCTCCTGCAGGTAGCGATCGAGCCGCCAGCCCGCGTAGTTCGGCTCGACGGTGAAGCGGACGCGGACGACCTCGGGCACGGGCGGACCATACCACCGCGACCGCGCGGCGGTCGCCGCCGGGCCTGTCGCCGCGGTGCAGGGCGCGGCGACGGTGTCGCACACGCGCCTCCCGCGCGAGCCGGCGCGGACGATGACCGATGAATCCCCGAGCAGGTAACATCGTCCGTTCGTTCGCCCACCCCTCCAGGAGCCAACCATGCGGAAGCTGCTCGCCCTGCTCATCGCCTTCCCCCTCGCCGCGGCCGCCCAGGATCCGGGGCCGCAGCCGCCCTACACGCCAGGGTCGCGCGCGCCGCGCTACGCGCCCGCCCAGCAGCGCGACAACTGGTACATCGGCTTCGGCGTCGGCATGGGGGACGGGAGCGTCTCCGGCCAGGGCGACAGCCTGTCGTTCAAGGAGCTGAACTACGATCGCGACCCGACCCGCCTCGCGCTCAACTTCAAGGTCGGCTGGACCGTCACCCCGCGCCTCCTCCTCGGCCTCGACATCACCGCTGCGCGCGCCCAGGCGAGCGGCAGCGGCCTGACGACCTCCGCCCAGATCACGAACTACGACGCGGTCGCGACGTTCTTCCCCATGGAGCGGGGCTTCTTCGTGCGCGGCGGCCTCGGCCTGTCCGCGCTGTCCCTCGCGTACGACGACGGGTTCGACGACGTCACGGACACCTACGGCGGCACGAACATCCTCGGCGGCCTCGGCTACGCGTTCTGGCTCGGGAAGCAGTTCAACCTGACCGTGAACCTGGACGCCTCGAAGCAGTTCTACGGCTCGAGCGACACGGCGCCGGAAGGCTCCCAGTTCTGGATGCTGTACGCCGGCTTCGACTGGTACTAGGGCTCCGCGTACGCCGACGTCTCGCGCGCCGGGCCTCGAGGGGGGCCCGGCGCAGAGCGAGCGAACCGCGCCGGCGCGTGGCGCCCGCGGCAGACGGGCGCCGTTCGCCGACCCGGGTGCCCCGACGCGAGGGCCTGGGCCCGCGAGCCGCCACGCGCACGCTCTCTCGCGCGGAGTGGGATCCACATAGGCCGTGCGGCAGTCGCGGGTTGACGCGATCGGTCCCTTCCCGTACTTTGCGGTCCCGGTTTGAGACGCATCGCCGTCATCATCCCGGCCCGGTTCGGAGCCCAGCGCTTCCCCGGAAAGCCCCTCGCCGAACTGGCAGGCCTGCCCCTGATCGCCCATGTGGTCGACCGGGCGCGTGCTGCGCGTGGCGTCGACGCCGTCGCGGTCGCGACGGACGATGACCGCATCGCACGTGCCGCGGCCGCCGCGGGCGCGGAGGCGATCCTGACGGGTCCGGCGAGCACCGGGACGGACCGGGTGGCGGAGGCGGCGCGGCGGCTCGCGCCGGCGCCGGACGTCGTGGTGAACCTGCAGGGCGACGAGCCGCTCATCGAGCCGGCGGCGATCGAGACGCTCGTCCGGGCGATGGACGGCGACGTCGAGATGGCGACGCTCGCCCGCCCGCTCGAGCCGGAGGAGCTCGAGCGGACGCAGGTCGTGAAGGTGGTGACCGATCTGCGGGGCGACGCGCTCTACTTCTCTCGCGCGCCGATCCCGCACCGCCGCGCGGGCGGACAGAGCCCGCTCGCGCGCGCGCACGTGGGCATCTACGCGTTCACCGCCGCGTTCCTCCAGCAGTTCGCCGCGTTGCCGCCCGGGCGGCTCGAGGCGGAGGAGTCGCTCGAGCAGCTGCGCGCGCTCGAGCACGGGCACAGGATCCGCGTGGCCGACACCGCCTACCGGGGTTTCGGCATCGACACGCCAGAGGACCTCGACCGGGCGCGGGCGCTGCTCGCCGCCGGTCGCGCATGAGTGAGGGGAAGGGGACACGGATGGTGAAGCGAGGCAAGAAGACCAAGTACCTGTTCGTCACCGGCGGCGTCGTGAGCTCGCTCGGGAAGGGCCTCGCGGCCGCGTCCATCGGCGCGCTCCTCGAGAACCGGGGGCTCGAGGTCACGCACCTCAAGCTCGACCCGTACATCAACGTCGATCCCGGGACGATGAGCCCGTTCCAGCACGGCGAGGTGTACGTCACCGACGACGGCGCGGAGACGGACCTCGACCTCGGGCACTACGAGCGCTTCACCAGCGCCAAGATGACCCGGAAGAACAACTACACGACCGGGCGCATCTACTCGAACGTCATCCAGCGCGAGCGGCGCGGCGAGTACCTGGGGAAGACCGTGCAGGTCATCCCCCACATCACCGACGAGATCAAGGCGGTCATCCGCGAGGCGGCGGGCGGCGTCGACATCCTCATCGTGGAGGTCGGCGGCACCGTGGGCGACATCGAGTCGCTGCCGTTCCTCGAGGCGATCCGCCAGATGAAGTACGACGTGGGCGAGGAGAACGCGGTCTACGCGCACCTCACGCTCGTGCCGTTCATCGCCGCCGCCGGCGAGCTCAAGACGAAGCCCACCCAGCACTCCGTGAAGGAGCTGCGCGAGATCGGCATCCAGCCGGACCTCCTGCTCTGCCGCTCGGATCGCGAGATCTCGCGGGAGATGAAGGACAAGATCGCGCTCTTCTGCAACGTGGACCCGTCGGCGGTGTTCACCGCGCTCGACGTGAAGTCGATCTACGAGGTGCCGCTCGAGCTCCACAAGGAGGGGCTCGACGACAAGCTCGCCGAGCTCTTCAACATCTGGAGCCGGGCGCCGCGCCTCGACAAGTGGGAGCAGATCGTCCAGAAGGTGAAGGCGCCCAAGCACGGCGAGGTGCGCATCGGCGTGGTCGGCAAGTACGTCGAGCTGCACGAGAGCTACAAGAGCCTCAACGAGGCGCTCGTGCACGGCGGCATCGCCGGCGACGTGCGGGTGACGCAGGTCTTCATCGACTCGACGAAGCTCGAGGAGGGCGATCTCTCCGAGCTCGACCAGGTGGACGCGATCCTCGTCCCCGGCGGCTTCGGCGTGCGCGGCACGGAGGGGAAGATCCTCGCGGTGCACCACGCGCGCGAGCACAAGATCCCGTTCTTCGGGATCTGCCTCGGCCTGCAGATGGCGGTCATCGAGTTCGGGCGCACCGTGCTCGGCCTCGAGCGCGCGAACTCGCTCGAGTTCGACGAGCAGACGCCGCACCCGGTCGTCACGCTCATGGAGGCGCAGAAGGCCGTGGCCGAGAAGGGCGGCACCATGCGGCTCGGCAGCTACCCCTGCGCCCTCAAGGAGGGGACGAAGGCGCGCGAGCTGTACGGCGTCGAGCTCGTCCAGGAGCGCCACCGCCACCGGTACGAGTTCAACAACGCCTACCGCGCGCAGTACGAGGCGCAGGGGATGGTGTTCTCCGGGACGAACCCCGAGCTCAACCTCGTCGAGATGATCGAGCTCAACAACCACCCGCACTTCGTAGGCTGCCAGTTCCACCCCGAGTTCAAGTCGAAGCCGTTCGCCCCCCACCCGCTCTTCGCCGGGTTCGTGCGCGCGGCGCGCGAGCACCGCGACCAGCAGGCCGGCCGCCACGCGGCGGTGACGAAGCTCCCGGTCGGGAAGAACGTCCAGGGATGAGCGAGCGCGTTCTCGCCCGCATCGGCGGGCACGAGGTCGGCGACGGCCGGCGGCTCCTCCTCATCGCGGGGCCGTGCGTCATGGAGTCCGAGGCCCACGCGCTCGCGCACGCGCGCAAGGTGAAGGCGCTCGCCGAGAAGCACGGGCTCCCCGCGGTGTTCAAGGCGAGCTTCGACAAGGCGAACCGCTCCTCCGGCAAGAGCTACCGCGGCGTCGGGCTCGAGCGGGGGCTCGCCGCGTTCGAGGCGGTGAAGCGCGAGACCGGCCTCCCCTGCACGACCGACGTCCACGAGACCTGGCAGGCGGAGGCGGCCGGGCGCGTGGTGGACGTGCTGCAGGTGCCGGCGTTCCTCTGCCGGCAAACGGATCTCGTCCTCGCCTGCGCGCGCCACGGCAAGAGCGTCTCCGTGAAGAAGGGGCAGTTCCTCGCGCCGCGGGAGATGCGCCACGCGGTGGCCAAGTGCCGCGAGGCCGGCCAGGAGAACGTGCTCCTCGTCGAGCGCGGCGCCACCTTCGGCTACGGCAACCTCGTCGTCGACATGCGCGGGCTCGTGATCATGCGCGAGCTCGGCGTGCCGGTGTGCCTCGACGCGACGCACTCGGTGCAGCTCCCGGGCGGCGGCGGGGACACCACCGGCGGCGAGCGGCAGTACGTGGCGCCGCTCGCGCGCGCCGCCGCCGCGGTCGGCATCGACGCGCTCTTCATCGAGATCCACGAGGACCCCGCGCTGGCGAAGTCCGACGGCCCGAACTCGCTCGACTTCGACATGGCGGACCGGCTCCTCACCGAGGTGCTCGCGGTCCGGCGCGCCCTGGGGCAGCCGTGAGCCCGCAGGACGACCTCCTCGCGCGCGCCGCGCGCGTGCGGCTCGTCCTGCTCGACGTGGACGGCGTCCTCACCGACGGGCGGATCTGGTACGGCCCCGAGGGCGAGGCGCTGAAGGCGTTCGACGTGCGGGACGGGCACGGCGTCGTGCTCCTCCGCGACCACGTGGACTTCGGCGTCATCTCCGGCCGGCCGGGGAAGGCGACCGAGGTCCGGCTCGTGGAGCTCCGCTTCAAGCACCTCATCTTCGGCGAGCGCGACAAGCTCGAGGGCTACGCCCGCCTCGCGCACCTGGGCCTTCCGGACGAGGCGGTCGCGTACATGGGCGACGACGTGAACGACGTGCCGCTCCTCCGCCGGGTGGGGCTCGCCGCGGCGCCCGCCGACGCCCGCCCCGAGGCGAGGGCCGCCGCGCACCTCGTCACCGCGGCCCCGGGCGGCCGCGGCGCCGTCCGGGAGCTCTGCGACCTGCTCCTCGCAGCGAAGCACATCGCCGTCTAGCCCGCACGAGGGGGGCGCGCGCGAGCGCGCCGAAACCCTCGAAGTCAAGGGCCCGCGCCCCTGCCGATCCCCCCGGATCACGTGCTAGTTTCGCGCCGCCATGACGGTCCCGCTGCGCAAGCGGATCAAGCGGAGCGTGCGGTCGGCGATCGTGCGCGCCGCCATCCGGCTCCTCTCGCTCCTGCCCCTCTCCGTGGCGCTCGCGCTCGGCGGCGCCCTCGGCCGGCTCGGCTACCTCCTCGCCGGCAAGACGCGAAGGCTCGCCCTCCGGCACCTCGCGCTCGCGTTCCCGGAGAGGTCCGAAGCGGAGCGCGAGGCCATCGCGCGCCGCATGTTCGTGCACCTCGGCCGCGCCGCGATGGAGGTGGTGACGATCCGCTCCTACGACGCGCGGCTCGAGACCTACGTGGAGCTCGCGAACGGCGAGGTGCTCCGCGAGGTGATGGCGCGGGGCAAGGGGATGATGTTCGTCACCGGCCACGTCGGGAACTGGGAGCTCCTCGCCCGGCGCATCGCCCGCGCGGGCGTGCCGAACGCGGTCATCGCCAAGGCAGGCCACGACCCCAGGCTCAACGCGCTGGCCGAGGAGTTCCGCGCCTCCGGCGGCGTGACGACGCTCTGGCGCGAGAACCCGGAGACCGGCCGGGCCATCATCCGCACCTTCCGCCAGGGGCGGGCCCTCGGGCTCCTCATCGACCAGGACACCGACGTGCAGGGCGTCCACGTGCCCTTCTTCGGCCGCCTGGCCTACACGCCTCGCGCGGCGGCGGACCTCGCGCTCCGCTTCGGCGCGCCGGTCGTGGTCGGCACCATCCGCCGCAGGGGGCCGCGCGCCGGGGACGGGCACCTCCTCGAGGTGGTGGAGATCCCGTACGACCCGTCCGCGCAGGACCGAGAGGCCGAGGCCGTCCGGCTGACCGCCGCCTGCTCCCTCGCGCTCGAGACCGCCATCCGACGTAGCCCGGAAGAGTGGGTCTGGATGCACGAGCGCTGGAAGACCCGCCCGCCCGCCGAGGCCGGCTCGCCGCAGCAAGCAAGCACGATGCCGAAAAGCTCTGAGCTTTCCGGCGCCTAGGCGCACCCCGCATAGCAAGGTGTGTGCCCGTCGATCGGGGTTGGAAAGAATGCTACCGTTTCCGCGGTTTTCGACATGGGCAGTGCGGGCGGTCTCGCTCGCTGCCGCCCTCCTGGCGACGCCGGGATGCCGTTCGAACCAACCACGGGAGGCCGAGCAGGTGGCGCCGGAGCTGAAGCTCGAAGGGGTACGATTCCGCATGTACCGGCGGGAAGAGCTGCGCGCCTCGGGCGAGGCGGCCTCCGCCACGCTGCGGCGTGACTCGACCCGCGTCACCGCGCACGACCTCGTGGCCGTCCTGCCCGGGGAGGGTGCGCCGGTCCGGATCACCGCCCCCCGCGGCGAAGGGGTGCTCTCGAAGAGCGTCTTCTCCGCGACCGGCGGGGTGGTGGTGAGCAGGCGCGAGGACGTCGCCCGGACCGCCAGCGCCCGCTACGAGCCCTCGGATGGCGGCGGCCTCGTCCGCGGCGACGAGCCCGTCGTCGTCGAGGGGACCGGCTACCGGCTGACCGGGCCGCGCTTCACGCTCGACCCCGCCGTCGGGCAGATCGTGATCGACGGGGGCGCCCACCTCGAGGCCGGGCGTGGGGCCGCACGATGACGCTCGCCGCCCTGCTCGCCCTGGCCGCGCTCGCCGGTGCGCCGCAGGCGCCCGCCCGCGCGAAGCCGCAGCGCGCCGCCGCGAGCGCCGCGCCGCGGG
>NZ_JALCZB010000036.1:0-44005 GCF_022690745.1 Anaeromyxobacter sp. SG64
GGCACTGCCGGCAGTGCCGCATGACCCGGGCGTCCAGCTCGCAGGCCACCTGGACGCGCTCCAGCTCCTCGGCGGTCGGGCCCCGCTGACCGGTGCGACCGTAGTGCGTGCCGTGCTCGGGCTCCGAGATCAGCGGGACGAGGTTCACGAGGAACGCGCCGGCGCGGCGGACTGCCCGGGCGACGTCGGGGAGGTGCGCGTCGTTCACGCCCGGGATCACGACCGAGTTCACCTTCACGAGCACGCCGCGCGCGGCGAGCGCCGCGATCCCCTCGAGCTGCTGCGCGGACAGGAGCCGGGCGCCCTCGACGCCCCGGAGCTTGCGCCCGCCCCGCAGCACCCACGGGTAGATCCGCTCGCCGACGGCGGGGTCGATCATGTTCACCGTCACCGTCACGTGCCGCACCCCCGCCGCGGCGAGCCGCGCCGCGTGCTCGGGCAGGGCGAGGCCGTTCGTGGAGAGGCACAGGCGAAGATCCGGCGCCGCGCGCCGCACGCCCTCCAGCGTGGCGAAGGTGGCGTCCGGGTTCGCGAGCGCGTCCCCCGGCCCCGCGATCCCGACCACCGACAGCTCCGGGAGCTCCGCGGCGACCGCGAGCACCTTGCGCACCGCGTCCTCGGGGCGGAGCCGCTCCGACACCACCCCGGGCCGGCTCTCGTTCGAGCAGTCGTACTTCCGGTTACAGTAGTGGCACTGCACGTTGCACGCGGGCGCCACCGCGACGTGCACGCGCGCGAAGTGGTGGTGCGCATCCTCGCTGTAGCAGGGGTGATCGGCGACGAGCGCGGCGACGTCGGCGGGGAGCGCCGGCGGGGCGTCGCCGCAGCCGCGGCCGAACGTGCAGTTCGCCGCGGGGGGCGCGGCGTCGGGACGGGCGAGGACGGGCAGGCGCATGGCGTCCTCACGCCGCCAGGGGCTCGAACGAGAACGCGCCCTTCTTGCAGGTCCGGCCGCAGGCCTCGCAGCCGATGCAGTCGTCCGCGTTCTCGACCGCGGCGAACATCTTCGCGGACTCCTCCTCGTCCACCTCCGCCGGCGCGAGCACGCCGTGCGCGCAGATCTTGATGCACCGGCCGCACCCGATGCAGAGCTCGGGATCGATGTTCCGCACGAACCGTGGGGTCCACTCCCGCTTCCCGCGCGTCAGCCCCGTGATGAACGCCATGACCGTCTCCTCTCCCGTGTGGTGCGCCCTTCACGGCGCCGTTCAGTCGTCCTTCGCCTCGTCCGCCGGCGTCTCCGCCGCGGCGCCCGCTCCCGCGGGCGCCATCGCCTTGCGGAGCCACGGCGGCGGCCGGCCGCGCAGGACCTCCTGCAGCCGCTCGACCACCTCCGCCACGGCCACCTCGCCGCTCGTCCTCATCGGGTGGATGCGGCGCGAGACGAGCTTCGCCGCGGCGGGTCCGCCGATCTGCGCGGTGTAGACGATGGCGCAGCCGGCGAGCGCGCTCGCCCGCGCGGCGATGCGGTCCTCCTCGTCGTCGGCGCTCGTGATCGCGCTGACGCGCTCGAGGAAGCGGGCCGCGCCGGGCCCGATCTCCCACACGTAGAAGTGGTCCGCCCGCCCGAAGTGCTCGTCGATCCGCTCGCCCGTGGTGCTCGTGAACGCGATCCGCATGGTGACCTCCGCCGTCAGCTGTGCGCGAGCCGCTGCGCCTCGGTCGCGCTCGCCTGGAACAGGTTCGCCACCTCGAACACGAGGTTCATCGTGCCGCGGTAGCCGGCCCAGACCTTCTGGTGCGCGCCGAGCCGGTCGAACACCGGCACGCCCGCGCGCAGGTGGGCCTTCACGCCGAGCTTCGCGACCGCCTGGCGCCCGTTGGAGCTCGCGACGACGAGGTCCGCCCCCCGGGCCGCGGTCTCCAGATCCTCGAGGTCGCCGACGGACACCGCCCGCGCGGGCAGCGCGTCGAGGCCACGGGTCCGCGTCGCGGCGAGCGCGGCGCCGATCTCGCACCCCATCCCGTGCAGGAAGCGGGTGAGGCCCTTCAGGTGATCGGCCTCGAGCGCGAGCGCCACGCGCTTCCCGCCGAACGCGTAGTGGCTGTCCACCATCGCGTCCATGAGGCGGCTCCGCGCCCGGCGGAGCGCGCCGGGGACGGGCCGACCCGAGATCGCCGCGAGCGTCGCGACGAGCCGGTCCACCTCCCCGAGGCCCGTCACCGAGGTGAAGCCGTGGGCCGGGATCCCGAACGCCTCCTCCAGGCGGAGCGCGGCCCGGGCGAGCGAGTCGCCGACGTAGATCGTGGCGACGCTCCGCCCCGCGGAGCGGATCGCGTCCACCCCCACGCCGCCCGTCGAGAGCGGCGAGACCTCGTCGTCGATGTGGCCGTCGAGGGCGTTCGCGATGTCCGGGACGGCGACGACCGAGAGTCCGAACGCCTCGATCATGCCCTTCAGCTCCTCGACGTCGGCGGGAGTGAGGTGGGCGCCCGGGAGCAGCGTCACCTGCCCCGGGATCGGCGTCCCTCCCTCCGCGAGCGTGGTGACGAGGGCCTCCACCGCCGCGGCGTACCCCTCCTGCAGCGAGCCGCAGTAGTCCGGCGTGGACGCCCAGACGATGGGCACGCCGGCGTGCTCCGGGCGCTCCCGGCGGAACTCGGCGATCGCGCTCCGCACGTCGTCGCCCATGGTCTCGGTGAGCCCCGAGGTCATGACCCCGACGACGCCCGGGTGGAACTTCTCGATGACGCGCGCGAGCCCGGCCTTCAGGTTCCTCCAGCCCCCGAAGATGGCGGTGTCCTCGCTCATGGCCGTGGAGTTGAGGGCGATCGACTCCTTGAAGTGCCGCGAGAGCTGCAGCCGGATGAACGTCGAGCAGCCCTGCGCGCCGTGGAGGAGCCCGAGCATGCGATCCACGCCGAGGTACGCGAGCGTCGCGCCGAGCGCGGGCGAGTTCTTCTGCGGGTTCACCGTCGCGGCCTTGGCCGGCACCGCGACGCGCGACGCGGAGAGGTCCTCGGCGGCGAGCGCCGCCGCGTGGCCCCGCGCCGCCGCGCGCTCGGCCTCGAGGGCGGCCTCCGGCAGCTCCCAGGGCGCCCGCGCGGAGAGCGCGGGCCAGATGGGGTTGTTCACGGTGAGATCGAGCTGGCGGGCGAAGGTGACCATCCCCTCGTAGCCCGCGTACGGGTGCGCGCGGCCGTGGTTGATGTCGAGGAACGGCGTCCGCGTCTTGAGCGCGAGGAACTTCGTCTTCCCGCCCGCCACGACGAGGTCGGGCAGCTTCTCGCGCATGATCCCGAGGAGCCCGGCGGTCGAGGTGTCCTCGATGATGCGGGCGTCGCGGTGCATGAGCGCCTTCATGCGGTGGAAGTCCTCGAGCGTGGAGTTCTGCGTCCCCGCCGCGAGGATCTCGACGCCCAGCTCGCGCAGGGCGTTCACCATCGACCAGGTCTTCACGCCCCCGGTGAAGAGCACCGCGCGCTTGCCCTCGAGCCGCGCCCGGTGCGGCGCGATGCGCGCGCGGCAGCGCGCCTCCTCCTCGGCCACGAGCGCCTCCACCGCGTCGGCCATCGCGCTCGCCCCGTCGCCGCGCCCGCGATCGAGCTCGCGCGCGATGTGGCGCAGGGCGGTCGCGGTGTCGGTCATCCCGTAGAACGACTCCTCCAGGTACGGGATGCCCCAGCGCTTCTTCATCTTCCGCGCGAGGTTCGTGAGGCTCTTCGAGCAGATGATGACGTTCAGGCGGGCGCGGTGCGCGTGGCGCAGGTCGTCGAAGCGCGCGTCGCCCGAGATGCAGGACAGGATGCGGATCCCGAGCCGCTCGAAGAGGGGCAGCATCCCCCAGAGGTCGCCGGCGATGTTGTACTCGCCGATGAGGTTCACGTCGTACGGGGTCGTCGTCTCGGGCTCGGCCGTGCCGATCACGTGCTCGAGGAGGAGCTCGCCGGCGAGCCGGTTGCCGATGTTCTTGTCCCCGACGAACCCCGGGGTGTTCACCGGGATGACCGGGACCGGCACCTCCCCCGCGACCGACCTGCAGACGGCCTCCACGTCGTCGCCGGTCATCGCCGTGACGCAGGTGGCGTAGACGAAGATCGCCCGCGCCTCCGGGTAGCGCGACGCGAGGTCGACGATGGCGCGGCGGAGCTTCTTCTCCCCGCCGAAGACCACGTCGTTCTCGAGCATCTCCGTCGTGAAGCCGCGCCGGTAGAGCTGCGACCCGGAGGAGCGCGCGCCGCGGTTGTCCCAGGAGTTGCCGGCGCAGGCGATCGGCCCGTGCACGAGGTGGATGGCGTCCGTCACCGGCATGAGCACGACGCGCGCGCCGTCGAACGCGCAGCTCCGCTCGGTGCCCTCGCCGGGCTCGGACTTCTTGCAGAACCTCGGGGCGCCCTTCTCGCTCGTCTCGCAGTCGGGCGCGTCGTAGTAGTCGGGCCGCGGCATGGCCGCCTCGCTCGGGTTCGGGGTCGGGATCGAGCGCGGCCGCTACCGCATCATCTCGAAGAAGCGGTCCTCGCAGCCGTCGTCCTGGAGATCGATGAACTTGTTGCAGATCTCGGTGACCATGTTGACGACGCCCTGGTAGCCGACGAGCGGGTAGCGGTGCCTGTTGACGCGGTCGAAGATGGGGAAGCCGAAGCGGAAGAGCGGGATCTTCGCGTCGCGCGCGGCGAACTTGCCGTGCGTGTCGCCGATGAGCGCGTCCACCGGCTCCGTCACGAGCAGGGACCGCAGGTGCCACAGGTCCTTGTTCATGTAGACCTTCCCGTCCTTGCCGTAGGGCGAGGCGTCGAGCAGCGAGTGGAGCTCCTTCTCCAGCTTCTTCGAGCCCTTCGAGCAGAGGACGTGGACGGGCCTCGCGCCCATCTCGAGCAGGAAGGAGACGTAGCCGAGGAGGTAGTCGGAGTCGCCGTAGACGGCGAACCGCTTCCCGTGGACGTACTGGTGGGCGTCGGTCATCGCGTCCACCGCCCGGCCGCGCTCCGCCGCGAGCGCGTCCGGCACCGGCTTCTCGAACAGCTCCGAGAGCTTCAGGAGGAAGGCGTCCGTCTTGGCGATGCCCATCGGCATCGGCATGGAGACGTGCTTGCCGGAGTAGTTCTCCTTCACCCACCCGAAGGTCTTGGTGGTGGCGTAGGGCGCGACGGAGAGCGTCGCCTTGCCGTTGATGGAGTCGGCCGCCTCCTCGAGCGGGGTGCCGCCCGGATACAGGCGGTAGGTGCCGTCGAGGGGGGAGTCGAACGTCTCGGAGATGTCGGCGAGGAAGGTGTACGGGATCCCGAAGGCCTCGAAGATCCGCTTGTACTCACGGTAATTGCCGGTGTTCGCGTCGAAGCCGGCGATGAAGTTGAGCTTGCCGGTGCAGCGCCCCTCCACCGCCCTCCCCTCGGTCAGGGTCTCGAGGATGGCGCCGAGCATGGCGTCGTAGCCGTGGACGTGGGAGCCGCTGAAGCTGGGGGTGTTGGCGTAGGGGGCCGGGAGGTCCTTCGGGAGGTGCCCCTTGGCCCTCGCGTTCTTCAGGAACGACGAGACGTCGTCGCCGATGATCTCCGGCATGCAGGAGGTGAAGATGGCGATCATCTTCGGCGCGTAGAGCGCGCAGGCGTTCTCCAGCCCCTCGTGCAGGTTGTTCTGCCCGCCGAACACCGCGCCGTCCTCGGTCATGGCGCTGCAGACCGCCGGCGCGGGCTCGCGGAAGTGGCGGTTCAGCGTCGAGCGGTAGTAGGACGCGCAGCCCTGCGAGCCGTGCACGAACGGCAGCGTCCCCTCGAAGCCGTGGGCGCACAGCTCTGCGCCGAGCGGCTGGCAGGCGTGGGCCGGGTTCACCACCAGCGCCTGGCGCGCGAAGTTCTTCTCCCGGTACTCCGGCGTGTCGATCCAGGCGCGGACCCGCTCCTCGTCCTCGCGCGTGATCTCGCAGACGGGTTTGACGGTCAGTCCAAGGTTGTTCGCCATGTGTCGGTTCCTTCGGGCAAGCGGGTGGCGTTCCGTCCGGCGGGACGGCGGATCGAGGTCTCGAGAGGTGGCGGGGGCCGTGGCCCCCTCCGGCTAGAACGGCGACTTCACGAAGCCCCAGGTCGGGCTGTTGATCGCCATGTCGATGTCGCGCGCGAAGATCGGGAAGCCCTTGTACCCGTGGTACGGGCCGGAGTAGTCCCAGCTGTGCATCTGCCGGAAGGGCAGCCCCATCTTCTGGAACAGGTACTTCTCCTTGATGCCGGAGGCGACGAGGTCCGGCTTCAGGTCGTGGACGAACCGCTCGAGCTCGTACTCGGAGGCGTCGTCGTAGATGACCGTCGCGTCGGGCATCTCGGGGGCGGTCCGGTCGTAGTCGTCCGCGTGGGCGAACTCGTAGCCGGAGCCGACGACGACCATGCCGAGGTCCTCGTAGGCGCTGACGGTGTGGCGCGGTCGCAGGCCGCCGACGTACAGCATGACCTTCTTGCCCTCGAGGCGGGGCCGGACCTCCTCGATCACCTTCTGCATCATGGGATCGTACCTGGCGATGACCTTCTCCACGTTCGCCTTGATCCGGTCGTCGAACCGCTCGGCGAGCTTGCGCAGGCTCTCCTTGATCTTCGTCGGCCCGAAGAAGTTCAGCTCGATCCACGGCACGCCGTACTTCTCCTCCATGACCTTGCACATGTAGTTCATGGAGCGGTAGCAGTGGATGACGTTGAGCTTCACCTTGTGCGTCGCCGCGATGTGCTCCATCTGGCCGTCGCCGGTCCAGACGGCCTTCACGTTGAAGCCGCACTCCTCCAGGAGCGGCTTCGTCGACCACGCGTCGCCCCCGATGTTGTACTCGCCGATGAGGGCGATGTCGTACGGCGTCTCCGGCTCGGAGAACTCGCGCGTCTCGATGATGTAGTCGCGGATCGTGTCGTTGGAGATGTGGTGCCCGAGCGACTGCGAGACGCCGCGGAAGCCCTCGCAGTTGCAGGGGATGACCGGGAGGTCGAGCTCCTTCGACATCTGCTTGGCGACGGCGTTGATGTCGTCGCCGATGAGGCCGACCGGGCACTCCGACAGCACGGAGATGCCCTTGGCGAGCGGGAAGAGCTCCTTCGCCTCCCGCAGGAGGACGGCGAGCTTCTTGTCCCCGCCGTAGACGATGTCCTTCTCCTGGAAGTCGGAGGTGAACTGCATCGCGAAGTTGGAGACGCCGTTCACGCCGCTCATGAGGTTGCGGCGCGTGCCCCACGAGTACCAGCCGCAGCCGACCGGCCCGTGGGAGACGTGGACCATGTCGCGGATCGGGCCCCACACGACGCCCTTGGCGCCGGCGTAGGCGCAGCCGCGGGCGCTCATGACGCCGGGGACCGTCTTCCGGTTCGACTTCACGCAGGCGCTGCCCGACGCCTGGTCGTTCGGGGCGAGGTGCGGCGCGCGCTTCTTCTTCCCCTTCTCCGGATACGCCTCGAGCGTCCGGTCGATCATCGCCTGGGTCGACTCCTTCGTGATGCCGTCGACCGATTTCACCGAATTGGACATCGTCGTTCTCCTCGCCCGTGCCCTGCGCTACGCGCCCGCTGCCTCGGCGACTCCGACCTGCGACTCGTCCTCGTCCGCGATGATGCCGTACTGCATGAGCAGCTCCTCGAGCTCCTCCATCTGCAGCGGCCTCGGCACGACGAGCTTCCTGTTCTCGGAGATCTTCCGCGCCAGCTCGCGGTACTCGCTCGCCTGCTTGTGCTCCGGCGAGTACTCGATGACCGTCATGCGCCGCAGCTCGGCGCGCTGGACCTGGTTGTCGCGCGGGACGAAGTGGATCATCTGCGTCCCGAGCTTCGCCGCGAGCGCCTCGATCAGGTCCGCCTCGCGGTCGGTGTTGCGCGAGTTGCAGATGAGGCCGCCGAGCCGGACCTTGCCCGACGAGGCGTACTTCAGGATGCCGCGCGCGATGTTGTTGGCCGCGTACATGGCCATCATCTCGCCGGACACCACGATGTAGATCTCCTCGGCCTTGTTCTCGCGGATCGGCATGGCGAACCCGCCGCACACGACGTCGCCGAGCACGTCGTAGAAGACGAAGTCGAGGTCGGGGGTGTACGCCCCGTTCTCCTCGAGGAAGTTGATGGCCGTGATGACGCCGCGGCCCGCGCAGCCCACCCCCGGCTCCGGGCCGCCGGACTCGACGCACTTCACGTCGCCGTACCCGACCTTCAGCACGTCGGAGACCTCGAGGTCCTCGACGGTGCCGCGCTCGCGCACGAGGTCCATCACCGTCGTCTGCGCCTTCGAGTGCAGCATGAGGCGCGTCGAGTCGGCCTTGGGATCGCAGCCGACGATCATCACCTTCTTGCCGAGCGAGGCGAGCCCCGCGACCAAGTTCTGCGTCGTCGTGGACTTGCCGATGCCGCCCTTCCCGTAGATCGCGATCTGCCTCATGTCGTCTCGTTCTCCTCGCGGGGACCGTCCCGCGCCGTGTTCGCGAGGAGAGAGAGCAAGGGCCGTACCGCGGCCCCGCGCGCGAATCCTGCGCGCCCGGGAGGCGATCTGCCCCCGCGCGCGCAAGGCTCTCGCGCCGCGCGGCGCCGAGGCCTCCGCGCGTGTTCGACATCGGACGCTGCTCGCTGGGTGAAACCCGACATCACGTGCGGAACCCGACAGCGGGTCTTATGACCGGGGGCTGCGCCCTCAGGATTCGTCACATCTTCGGCTGCTGAACCGAGGGAGCGGCTTCGGTCGGCCGAGCGGCGCACCGCGCGCTCCGGCTGGGCATCGACGGGTCAGCACGCGCGCGCCGGAACGCTCCGGGCGGAGCACTGCGGGCGGCAGAGCGGTGAGCGTCACCGGCGGGGGCGCAGGGGTTCGGAAGCCCGGAAGTACGCGAGCGGCGAGTCGTCGCTCTGGCCGCGCGGCCATGCGACCCAACCCCGGTTCGCCGGAGGTTCTCCCAACTCCGGGCGGGCTGCCGCAGGGTCACGGCGCCCACATTCCCAGCTGCCTGACGGGACGCAGCGGCGCCACGTCAGCGCGCGAGAGCGACGATGGCCCGTCGCCCGCGTCGCGGCGGAAGCGATCCATGTGCTCGCGCCCGAAGGTGCTCTCTGCGTGAAGCAGGTTGTGAGCTCGGCAGGCGAGCCGAAGATTCTCGATCGTGGACGGTCCCCCGAGGGCGGCGGGCTGGATGTGGTCGAGCTCGAGCTTCCAGCGGCTGTTGCAGCGGCAGCCGTCCGGGCCGACCCAGGCGCAGCGCCCGCCGTCGCGCGTCCACACCGCGCGGCGCACTATCGCCGGGATCGTGGTCCTCGCGGCCGGCGGCTTCGCCGCGGTCTTCTTCGACGCGCTGGCAATCGTCGTCCCGGCCTGCTTCGCTCTCTTCGTCTTCCGCTCCGGCGCGACCGCGCCCTTGCGCTTGCCGTGCTTTTCGATGGCGCAGCGGATCGCCTCGTGGAGCACCGCCGCGAGGTCGCCGTCCGGGACCTTGTGCGACAGAAGCGACCGGAGCGTCTCGAGGTCCTCCTTGCAGGCGCGGTCGAGCGTGACCCGGAGCGACCAGTGGCTCTCCGAGACGGCGAGCGTCTCGGCCCGTCGCTTCGGCTGCGCTGCGGGGGGCGGGGGCCCCGGCAGAGCGCCGGCCGCGGGTCCCGGATCGAGGGTCGGCTTCGCGGTGCCGGGCTCGGTCGCCGTCTCGGCCTGCCCGGCATCGGAAGCTGGGAGCTGCAGCGCTGCGCTTCCCGCGGTGGGCGCGCGTTCGGTGAGCTTGCGGAGGCCAGCACGCGGAGCGGTGCGCGCCTGGACGGAGGCGACGAGGTGCTCGACCTCGGCCCGGGTCCGGAAGGCGGCGCGAGCGAGGAGGTCGTCCACGTTCTCCTCGGTGAGCACCTGGCCGAGGAGCGCGACGGTGGAAAGGCAGAGACGGCCATCGCGGAGTGGGGCTTCCAGTGTCGGAAAGCGTCGCAGCACGCGCATCGCCTGGATGCGCCGCCCGGCGGCGCCCTCGCGGAGGTGGAGCGCCTCAAGGCAATAGGCCCACAGGGACGCATGGCCGGCTTCAACGAAGGCGCGGCGCCGATCGAACTCGTCGAGGTGCAGGAGGAAGTCGACCTGAACGTTTCGTTCCTCTCCGGCGAGCTCGCGCAGGCGGATCGCGAGCGCGTTCGATTCGAGAGCAGCGGGCGCAGACATGGGTGTGCACCTCCAGTACACCCTTCGTAACACGCGATTTCCGGAGCTCCGGAGACGCTCCAGGCTCGCGCCTGCGCGGCGTTCTCCGCTGCGCCCTCGTCGGAGCCTCAAACCGATCGGCGCGCGCTTCACGCGCGGGGCACGTTCGCGAGAGCGGCCCTCCCGCGCCTACTCATATGCCGAGCGCGATCGAAGCGAGAAGGCGTCAATGGGAAATGTCTCACCCACCGCATCTGGGACGTCTTGCTTCGTCGCGAGAAGAGCCGCGGCACCGACCGGCACTACCGCTGGCGATAGTTGTCACCCAAGGTGAATACGGTCGACCTTCCGCGACGCTCCAGGGCGTGCTTCGGGGCGAGCTGCGGAGGCGCCTTCGAGAAGTCCGCGAGCTCCCCGCGCGAAGTCACGCCGTCGCTGGGCCCGGTTCGACCACGACGAGACGCTCGCCTGCTCCGCCGCCTTCCCGCGTTCATCGGGGTCGAGCACGAGCGCGTGCGCCGACCCCGTCGATGCCCCGAATCCGTCATGCGCACGGAAGCCGTGGTCGAAACACCCGCCGCTCGTCCGGCGAGTACCCGAACTTGTGACGAATGATGAGGGCTGCGCCCCCGCCCCGCCGAGCAGAGCTCGTCGGGGCCCCACCCCGGCGCGCCGGGTCCCGTGCGCCGCCGCGGGCGGCTTCGCCGCCATCGCGGTGGCGCCCCGGCGGACTCGCTTCGCTCGTCGACTCGATTTCCGGAACATGATGCGCCGTTCAGGCTCAGCGGCCGCCGCGCCGCAGGCACACGAGGCGCGTCGCCCGCCAGCCCGTCCGCGCGTAGAAGGCGAGGGCCGGGTCGTTCTCCCGATCCGCGAGGAGCTGCAGGCGCGACGCGCCGCGCGCGGCGGCCCAGCCCTCGATCGCCTCGAGCAGCCGGCGCCCCACGCCGCGTCCGCGCTCCGCCGCCTCGACCACCAGGTCCTCGACGAGCGCCGCCGGCCCGCCCTCCGCGGTGGAGACGACGAGCTGGGCGGTGACCATCCCGACGACCTCGCCCCCGCGCTCGGCGACGAGCACCGCGCGCCGCTCCGGCTCGCCCAGCATGAGCGCGAGCCCGCGCCGCTGCCGCTCCGGGTCGGGGCGGAAGTCCGCCTCGATGGAGAACAGGATCCCGAGGAGCCGCGCGAGCGGCTCCGTGTCCGCGGGGGTGGCCCCCCGGATCCCGACGTCGTCGTCCACGTTCACCTCCGCGCGGCGCGCGGGCCGTTCAGAACCGCTCGACGGCGATCCCGTACTTGCGGACGCGCCAGTCGAGCTGGCGGACCGTCATCCCGAGCAGGCGCGCCGCCTTCGCCTTCACGAACCCGGCGCGCTCGAGCGCGAGCCGCACCTCGCGCTCCTCGCCGGCCGGGACGGCTCCTTCCGCCGCCGCCGCGGGCGGCGCGTCCAGGCCCGCCGCCCTCGCCCTCGCGTCGCGGACGCACGCGCACGCGTCCCCCGGCGCCTCGCGCGCCGGCTCGAGCCCGAGGTGGGCGGCCCGCAGCACCGCCGCCTCGGTCGAGACGATCGCCGCCTCGAGCACGTTCCGGAGCTGCCGGACGTTGCCCGGCCAGTCGTGCGCGAGGAGCGCCTCGAGCGCGTCCCCGCCGAGCCGCACCTCGCGCCCGTTCTCCTCCGACAGCTCGCGGACGAGGTGCTCCGCGAGGGCCGGGAGGTCCTCGCGCCGCTCGCGCAGCGGGGGGAGCAGCACGGTCACGACGGAGAGGCGATGGAAGAGGTCGAGCCGGAACTCGCCTTCCTTCACGGCGGCGTCGAGATCGCGGTTCGTCGCCGCGACGATGCGGACGTCGACGGTCACCGGGCGCCTCCCCCCCACGCGCTCGAACTGGCGCTCCTGGATGGCGCGGAGGAGCTTGGCCTGCGCGGAGAGGGACAGCTCGCCGACCTCGTCGAGGAACAGCGTCCCGCCGTCGGCGAGCTCGAAGCGGCCCTTCGTACCGGCGGCGGCCCCGGTGAACGCGCCCTTCTCGTGCCCGAAGAGCTCGCTCTCGAGGAGCGCCTCCGGGAGCGCCGCGCAGTTGAGCGCCACGAAGGGCCGCCCGGTGCGCGGGCTCGCCTCGTGGAGCGCCCGCGCGACGAGCTCCTTCCCGGTGCCGCTCTCGCCGCGCACGAGCACGGTCGCCCGGCTGCGGGCGACCCGCTCGACGCGCTCGAGCACCTCGCGCATCCGGCGCCCCACCCCCACCATGCCCGGGAGCCGCGCCTCGGGCGCGCCGGCCTCCTCCTCCAGCACCGCCCGGCGGCGCGGGTTCTCGAGCTCCTGCAGCCGGACGCGCGCGCCGATCATGCCCGCGAGGATCTCGAGGAAGCGGAGGTCGCGCTCGAAGGAGATGGGGCCCGCGCTGTGGCGCCGGTCGACGGTGAGCACGCCCAGCGTGGTCCGGCCGTGGCGGACGGGGACGCCGAGGAACGCCCGCGGCTCCTCCCTGAGATCGCGCCAGGTCCCGGTCCGGTTGAGGAACAGCGGCTCGTCCCCCACGTCGGGCACGGCGATGGGCATGCCGGTCGCGAAGATCCGCCCGATGATCCCCTCCCCCGGCCGCAGGCGCCCGAGGATCCGCTCGCGGTCGCGCATCTCCGGCGCCGCCTCGATGAACACCTCCCCCGTCACGGGGTCGAAGAGCGAGAGGGTCCCGTTCTCCATCCCGAGCTCGAGCTGCAGCACCGCCAGCGTCGCGTCCAGGGCCTCGCGGAGATCCGTCGCGAGCCAGAGGACGCGCGCGGCGTCGTGCAGGGCCTGGACCTCGCGCGCCTCGCGGCCGTGCATGCCCTCCCCCATCGCAAGCGCGGTGCCAGCGTCTCGAGCGGGCGAAAGGGAGGCGCCGGTTCTTGCAGGACGCCGTGAACACGGCCGGATCCCGCGGGCTCCCGGCGCGACCGACCATGACGATCTCGCTCAACCGCTGCAACCTGCCTCCCTGGGTGATCGCGAGCTGCCAGTTCAACGAGCACCCCGTGCCTCTGGAGATCCAGGGCGTGCGGTCCTCGAACGCCTTCCTCTTCCGCGCGCTCGACGCGCTCGACGATCCGGTCGCGCGGGCGCTCATGTTCGACGACTGGCTCTCGGTGCGCTTCCAGCTCCACCACTGGGCCGAGCAGGCGACCGCCTCGGCGCGGCGGAGCCTCAAGAACTCCTACCTGCGCTTCCTGCGCGGCTGGGGCGTCGACGCGTCGAGCGTCGAGGGCGCGGTGCTGAAGGGCTGGGTCGAGAGCCGCATGGGCCTCCCGCCCTGCTTCCACCGCGCGCCGATCCGCGCCGTCGACGGGCCCGAGTACGCGCGCTACGCGCAGGACCGCACGCGCGGCAGCGCCTGCACGAGCGCGATCCTCGACCAGCTCGACCTCGTCTACACCTTCACGCAGTACGAGCTCGCGCGGCGCCGCCCGGGCGCGCGCTGGGTGACGCTCTGGCGCGGGGTGAACGATCCCGGCGACCACGAGATCGTCTCGCAGGTGGGCCGGCACGAGTGGATCGTACGGCTCAACAACCTCTGCTCGTTCACCGACGATCGCGAGCGCGCGTGGGAGTTCGGCTCGACCGTGTGGGAGGTGCGGGTCGCGCTCCCCCGCGTCTTCCTCGCGCCGGACGTGTTCCCGCGCGCCATCCTGCGGGGCGAGCGCGAGTGGCTCGCCGTCGGCGGCGAGGCGCGGGTCCGGCGCGTGCTCTTCTGAAGCTGCCGACTCAAACCCGCGGCGGCTCCCCGCGGCCGACGGGTGACAGCTCCACGAGGCGCGTCGAGAGCCGCCCGAGCTCCTCCACGAGCCCGGGGTCGAGCCGCCTGAGCCAGCGCCGCGGGATGGCGTCGGGACCGTGGTACGCGCCGGCGATGGCGCCGGCGATCGCCGCGGTCGTGTCGGCGTCGCCGCCCTGGTTCACGACCGCGATCAGGCACTCCTCGAACGATCGTGTCGCGAAGAAGAAGTGGAGCACGGTCTGGAGCGTGTCGACGACGTAGCCGGTGGCGAGGCCCGGGTACGGCGCGAAGCGGAAGCGCGGCTCGGCGCTGACGAGCGCGGCCGCGGCGGCGCCCAGGCGGCGCAGCGAGAGCCCCAGGCAGCCGAGCTGGACGAGCTCTCCCACGAGCAGGCACGCCGCGTCGGACAGCGGGTGGTGGTGCGTGAGGTGGCCCTGCTCGAGCGCGACGCGGCGGAGCATCGCGGGATCGCCGAGCGAGAGGAGCGCGACGGGCGGCATCCGCACCGCCGCCCCGTTGCCCGCGTCGCCGTCGTGCGGCGGCCCCTCGAGCGTGCCGTCGAGCATGTAGCGGCGGAGGCCGCGCCGGCAGGTCGAGCCGACGTCCACCGGTCCGGACCGGAGCCAGCGGGCGAGCGCGTCCGCGGCGCCGCGCAGGGACCAGCTCCCAGCGGCGTCGATCGCGCGGGCGAGGCAGAGCGACATCTCCGTGTCGTCCGTGACGGTCCCCGGCCTCAGGTGGAGCCAGCCGCCGCCGGTGATCTCCCGATGCACGCCGAGCGAGGCGCGGATCTCGCTCGCCGTCATGAACTCGACGGTCGCGCCGAGCGCGTCGCCGACCGCCGCGCCCAGGAACGCCGCCCGGGCGCGGTCGCGCACGTCGGGGAGATGCAGGGAGAGCGGTGGCACGAGCGCCAGCCCTGCGAGAAGCGTACCCCGGTCGCCGCGGTGGCGCTCCTCCCGCGCCGACGCGCTGGAGGAGTCTCGTCGAGCGGGACGACCAGGGCGCGACCACGGCTCTAGTGGTGAAGTCGTCCCCGAGCCGCGAAGCGGAGGCCGGGTCGCCTCGCCCGTCGCGGCGAGCTCTGGGTGTGGCCAGCGAGCGATAGACCCCCCGGCCGCTGTGGCCAGGGTGCGGGCCATGGGCGACCTATCTGGGGGGGTCACGCCCTGGCGACCGGGATCTAGCTTCGGAGGTCTGCGGCCGAACAGGCGGCCGCGCCAGGTGACACCATGCCCGTCGGGATCGCGCTCCTCACCCTCTGCGCCGCTTTCGTGATGACGCTCGCCCTCGCGTCGCGCCGACGCCGCCGGACGCGGGCGCTCCCGGGTGGGCTCGACCTGGCCTCCACGGCCGACCTCCTCCCGGCCGGCCTGAAGCACCTCGGCGCAAGGCTCAACGAGCCGCTCTCCCTCGGGCTCCGCATCCCCGCGCCCCATGCGGGGACCGCGCAGAAGCGGCTCGGCCAGCTCATCGGGCTCCGCTGACCCGAGGCGCCGCGCTCACCGCGCCACGATCCGCGCCACCACGTCCTTCTCGGGCGGGCAGGTCCCGCGGCCGTCGCAGTTGCTCGTCGTGACCCACACCGCGCCGTCCGGCCCCTGCTGAACGTCGCGGACGCGGCCGAGCCCCTCGGGCGGCTCGCCCTGCAGGTAGACCTCGTGCGCCTGCACGCGTCCGTCCTCGCGGAGCACGATCCGGTGCAGGTGGCGCGCGCCGAGGATCCCGACGAGGAAGCTCCCCTTCCACGCCGGGACCGCCTCACCGCGGTAGACGCTCCCCCCGCCCGGCGGCGCCGCGCGGCTCCAGACGATGGCCGGTGTGGTGACGCCCTCCCCCGTGTCGCAGGAGTACACGTCCGGCCAGCCGAGGTTCGCGCCGGCGCGCGCGACGTCCACCTCGTCGTGCCCGCTCCGGCCGGTGTCGCCGCTCGGGCCGTGATCGCCGACGACGAGCGTCCGCGCGTCGAGGAAGTCGAACGCCTGCGTGTTGCGGATCCCGAGGAGGAAGACCGGGCTGCCGGGGAACGGGTTCCCGTCCGCGGGCGCCCCCTCCGTCGTGACGCGCAGGAGCTTTCCGCCCAGTGAGCCGCGGTCCTGCGCGCGCGCCGGCTCGCGCGCGTCGCCGGTGCCGACGTAGAGCTGGCCGTCGGGACCGAAGCGGAGGCGCCCCCCGTCGTGCACCACGGCCGCCGGGATGCCGTCGAGGATCACGCGCTCGACGCGCGCCGAGCGCCGATCCTCGGCGAGCAGCCAGCGGGTGACGCGGTTCACCCTGCGGCCGTCCTCGTCCGCCGTGTGGTACGTGTAGAAGCGGCGGTTCTCCGCGAAGCCGGGGTCGGCGGCGATGCCGAGCAGCCCGCCCTCGCCCTCCGCCACCACCGGCACGGTCGCGACCGGCTCCGCCTCGAGCGCGCCGCCGCGCAGGAGCCGGATGCGCCCGGGCCGCTCGGTGACGAGCGCGTCGCCTCCGGGGAGGAACGCGATCGCCCAGGGCACCTCGAGGCCCGTCGCGACCCGCTCGACCCGGATCGGCACGGTGCCCGCGGGACCCCAGCCGTCCTCCACGAGCGTGCAGCCCGGCGCTGCTGCCCCGTCGCCGCTCGCGGCCGAGCCGCCGCAGCGCGCGCTCAGGGCGGCGAGGAGGCAGGCGGCGGCGAGCGCACCGGGGCGGTGCATCCTGCGGTTCTGCTTGTGCGCCGCCACCCGCGCCGCTCCCGTTCGCGGGGCGACCCCGGCCGCGCGAGGCGATCGCCCGGCCGCACGGCAGATCGCGCACGCCCCTCAGCGGGTGCGCGGTCCCGGAGCGCGCGCGGCGCGGCGCGCCTCGCGCCAGCTCCGGACGAGGACGGCGGTGAACGCGGCGTCCTCGACGAGGTAGCGGCGCCACAGCCGGCGCGGCTCGCGCAGGAGCCGGTGGAGCCACTCGAGGCCGGCGCGCGACATCCAGGGCGGCGCGCGCGGCACGGTCCCCGCGACGAACGCCAGGCTCGCGCCGACGCCGAGCACGACCGCCGGGCGGAGCAGGTCGAGGTGGCGGTGGATCCAGAGCTCCTGCTTCGGCGCCCCGAACGCGGCGAGGACGAGGTCCGCGCGCGCGGCGCGCACCCGCTCGGCGGCGGCGCGGCCCGCCTCCTCCCCCGCGGGTGAGGGATCGAGGGTGGGCGCGTCGACGCCGGCGATCGTCACCCCGGGATCGCGCGCGAGCACCTCCGCCGCGCGGGCCGCGTCCCCGGGCGCCCCACCGACGAGGTAGAGCCGCCAGCCGCGGCGCGCCGCCCGCGCGGCGAGGGGAACGACGAGATCGGCGCCGGCGACGCGTTCGGGGAGCGGCGTGCCGAGGAGCCGCGAGGCCCACACGAGCGGCATGCCGTCGGCGACCGCCAGGTCCGCCGCGGCGTAGGCGGCGCGGAGCCGCGGATCTCGCTCCGCCTTCACGACGTGGTCGACGTTGGGCGTGAACACCGCGCCGCCCCGTCCAGAGAGGACCAGCGCCTCGATGGCGTCGAGCGCCCCCTCGCGGTCCAGCACGTCGATCTCGAGGGAGCCGATGCGGACGCGGCGAGGTGCGGCCGGGGCGCGGGCGTTCGTCACGCGCCTCTTTTCCCGCGGGCCCGCCCCGCGCGTCCACTTTTCCGGAGGGGCCGGCGCCGGTCTCCGCCTCAGGCCCCGAGCTCGTAGAGCGACACGCCGAGCCGCTCGTAGCCGCGCTCGCGGGCCAGCACGTCGAGGTGCAGCGTGGGCCAGTCCGCGAGGACGAGGTCGAGGTCCCGCGTGCCGGTGTACGTCTTCACGTAGCCCTTGCACTGCTCGCACACGTCGAGCCGGAGGCCCGGCTCCTGATCGATCTCGAGGACGCCGAGCCGGTGGGCGTCGTCGTTCCCGCAGAAGGGGCAGGCGACGCGCTTGAACGCCCAGCGCGTCCGGCAGGCGCCGCAGGCGAGCCTCCGGCCGCGGCCCTCGGCGACCGTCACGAGCGCGCCCATCGTCGGAGCCGAGCCGCAGGTGGGGCAGTCTCCGCGGCCCCAGCGCTCCTCGTCGCGCCAGCGGTCGAACTCGGCGACGACCGGCGCGAGCACGTGCTGGAGCGCGGTCCAGCCCAGGTAACGGACGAGGCCTCCGCCCTCCGTCTCGCCCTTCTCCAGCGCGCCGCACACGAGCCACGCGATCGCCGCCTCGGACGCGCGCGGATCCTGTCGGAGCTCCTCGTCGAGCGCCCGCGCCCCCTCGGCGATGGACGGGGGCAGGTCGGCCGCCGCGACGCGCGCCACGATGGTCCGGAGCGCGGCGCCGCCCTCGGGCGCGACGTCGAGCTGGGCGCGCGCGCTGCGCAGGAGCGGCACGCCCGCGGCCAGATCCGCGACGTAGGCGTCCCACGCCGGGCGGCGCGTCAGCGGCGCGGCCCCCGCGGCGGCGCCCTCGACGAGCGCCTGGAAGGCCGCGACGCCCTCGAGGTAGGGGTGGCTCTCGATCCACTTCTTCGTCGCTGCGTCGTTCGTCATCGTCCGGTGATCCTAGCAAGTGAAGAGGCCCCCGGCCGCGAGCGACCGGGGGCCTTCGGAACGGAGCCGCGCGAGCGGCCCTGCTACGCGGCGGCGTCCGCCCCGCGATCCGCCTCGGCGGCCGCAGGGCCCTCCTGCTTCGGCAGGACCGGCATGTGCCGGGTCGCGAGGCCGAAGAGGAAGATCGTCGCGGCGACGAGGCCGATGGAGATGCCCCACTCGACGACGCTCGGGAAGTAGCCCTGTGGCGCGATCTGCGGCGCGGCGCCCTTCAGGTCCATCGCGAACACCACCACGTTCATGCGGTTGAACACGACGCCGAGGGTGGCGAGGAGCGAGCCGAGGAACAGCGTCCTCGGGTTCGCGCGCAGCCTCGCCGAGCCGAGGACGGCGAGCGGGAGGAGGCCACCCACGAGCAGCTCCGCGGCGAGCAGCCCCGCCTTGGGGCCGGTGAGCGCCGTCGCGAGCTCGCCGCGGAACGCGAGGTCTCCGACGCGGAACGCGAGGTAGGTCGCGAGCGCGAAGAACGCGATCTTGCCGAGCGACGCGAGCTGGTCCATGCGGAGCGCGCGCTTGAAGCCCTTCGCGATCCACATCTCCACGAGCACCATGAGCGCCACGCCGGCCGCGACCGCCGAGAGGAAGAAGTAGACCGGCATCACCGGCGACCACCAGCCCCTGGCGAGCTTGTCGGGCATGAGGAGGAACAGCGACCCGAGCGAGCTCTGGTGCATCGTGGAGAACGTCACCGCCGCGATGGCGAGCATGATCGGCTCGGCCTTCTTGCCCGGCTGGGCGCGGAACGCCCAGGCCATGAAGCCGAAGGTCGCCGCGGCGAGGCCCGTGTACACGAGGTTGCGGGACATGAGGTACACGAACGCCGAGATGGCGAAGACCACGTAGGCGGGCGACCAGCGCTTCCAGGTCTCCATCGCCCCCGCGAGGCCCCACCGCTCGAACGGCACCGGCAGGAACTCCGCGAGGAGGACCGTCACGTAGAGGCCGACGCACCAGGAGACCTCGAACATCGCCGAGTGCTCGGGGGCGTTCAGCGCGAGCTGCCAGAAGTGCCACGGCAGGCCGAGGTCGGCGAGCAGCGTCACCGTGACGAACGAGTAGCTGAGGAGCCCCATGAGCACGGCCGAGCGCCCGATGGAGTAGAGGTCCTTCCGCTGGAACACGTAGATGAGGCCCGCCGTCGCGAAGGCGCCGGCCGCGACCGCGATCCAGACGAGGTCGAAGACGATCCAGAGCCCCCACGCCCAGGTGTCGGAGAGGTTCGTCGCGCCGCCGAGGCCCAGCGCGAACCGGGCCACGAACGAGCCGCCGCCGAAGGCCATGAGCGCCGCGAGCAGGATGTTCGCGGGCGTCCAGAGCTTGGACTTCACGGGCGCGAACTCGACGTGGGCTTCGTGCGCGTCCGGCTTCGCGGCGTGCGCCGCCTTGAGCTGCCTCGGCTCCATCCTGGCGACCTCCTCGCGCCGCTTGTGCAGCGCGTAGGCCCCGCCGAGCGCGGCGCCCACGCCGATGACGGCGGGCGGCACCGCGCCGAGCGCGACCGCGCTCCGCCGCGGGAGGGGCTCGGTCCCGACCTGCGGGAACCCGAGCGTCGAGAACGGCACGGAGGCGAGGTACAGCATGTTCGTGCCGCCGGCCTCCTTCTCTCCGTAGACGTGGTCGACGTACTTCCCCGGGCTCGCCGCCATCCGCTCGCGGGCCTCGCGGAGGAGCTCCTCGCGGTCCCCGAACTTCAGCGCCCCCGCCGGGCACTGCTTCACGCAGGCCGGCAGCGCGATCGCCGCGGCGAACCGCTGGTGATCCTCGCCGGTGAGCGCCTCGCCGTTGCGCAGCGCGGGCGCGGGCTCCTGCGCCCGGCCGTGGCACATGTCGCACTTGTGGATCTTCGGCGCGAGCGAGTCCCACTCCGCCATGGGCACGCTCCACGGGCAGGCCCACATGCAGTAGCGGCAGCCGATGCACTTCGACTCGTCGTAGACGACCGGCCCTTCCTTGGTCTTGTGGATGGCGGTCACCGGGCAGGCCGACGCGCAGGCCGGCTCGTCACAGTGCATGCACTGCCGCTTCGCGAAGACGTACTGCAGCCCGCCCGGCGCGCTCGGCGCGTCGACCTCGTGCGGCGTGACGACGGTCAGGGTCTTCGCGGAGAGCGTGAGCGGGTTCTGCAGGCCGACGGAGGGGTTGAGCTGCGTGCGCTCCGCCGGCATGTCGTTCCACTGCTTGCAGGTGACCTGGCACGAGCGGCACCCGATGCACTTCGTCGTATCGATCAACGTGGCGTTGCTCATGGTCTTGTCCTTTCGGCGCGTCGCAGCCGGCTACCGCTGCGCCACCGCCTCCTCCACGGGCACCACGTTGACGAGGCAGGCCTTCGTCTCCTGCGTGCCTGCGCCCGGATCGACGGCGTCGATGGTCAGCACGTTCGTCGACGGGCCGGTCGAGAGCCCCTTGAACCCCCAGTTGTAGGGCATCCACACCACCGGCACGTCCTGGCCGGCGATCTTCATGACCTGCATCCGCTTCGTGACGACGGCCTTCACGACCATCTCACCGCGCGCCGACGAGACCCGCACCTTGTCGCCGCCCTTCACGCGCAGCTTCTCGGCGAGCTGGGTCGGCAGCTCGACGACGCACTCCGGCTGCAGCTCGTTGAGCCACGGCACGTTGCGGGTCGTGGACCCGGCGCACCAGTGCTCCGCGATGGACGACGTCATGAGGACGTACGGGAAGTCCTTCGCCGTGCCGACGGGCTGCTTGCCCGGGACGCGCGGGTACTTCACGCACGGATTGTGCTGGGCCTTCGGGTGCAGCACGTTCGCGACCGGGCTCTCGATGGGCTCGTAGAACTCGGGGAACGGGCCGTCCTTCGGCGTGTACGAGCCGTCGCGCGGCAGCCCCTTCTCCTTCGCGTCGGGGTCCTTGTAGACCGCCGCCATGAGCCGGCCGATGCCCTCGCCGTTCATGCGGAACGCGCGCTGGCCCTCCGGCGTCTCCGGGCCCTTCGTGGCGTCCGGCACGTCCGGCGTGTCCACGCCCTTCCACTTCTTCTCGGTCGCGTCCCACCAGACGAGCGGAGTCGTGCCGGGCCAGGGCTTGCCGTCCGCGTCGCAGGAGGCGCGGTTGTAGAGGATCTTCATGTTGCCCGGCCAGGTCCACGCGAAGCCCGGGAACATGCCGAGCCCCGAGGGATCGGTCTTGGCGTCGCGGCGCTTCGAGAGGTTCTTCCCGCCGCCGAAGACGCCCGCGTAGATCCAGGCGCCCGAGGAGGTCGAGCCGTCCGCCTGGAGCTGCCCGATGCCGCCCACGAAGGCGCCCGGCTTCAGCACCTTGCCGTCGGGGAGCGTGACCTCCGAGAGGACGCGGCCGCTGATCTCCTGGAGCACCGCCTCCGCCGTGTGCTCGGCGGGGTAGTTCCAGACCGCCTTCGCGAGCGGCTCGTCCTTCGGATCCGTCGAGCCCGCGTACAGGTCCCGGACCTTGCGGAAGACCGTGTCGATGATCTCGAGGTCGGCCTTCGCCTTGCCGGGCGGCTTCACCGCCGCGTAGCGCCACTGCACGAGGCGGCCGGAGCCGCTGATCGTGCCCTCCTTCTCCATGAAGTAGGCGGCGGGGAGGAGCAGCACCTCGGTCTTGATCGCCTTCGGGTCGGCGCCCGGCCGCTGCCAGAAGCTCGCCGTCTCCGTGTCCCAGAGCTCCTGCACCACGAGCATGTCGAGCTTCGACAGCGCCTCGTGCACGTAGTTCAGGTTCGGGTTCGTGACCATCGGGTTCTGACCCACGGCCCACAGGAGCTTCAGCTTCCCGGCGTAGGCGTCGTCGATCATCCCGAAGACGGTGTAGTCCTTCGCGCCGTTCTTCTTCGGGAGCCACCTCCAGCCGAAGTCGTTCTCGGCGGTGGCGTTCTCGCCGAACCACGCCTTGAGGCCGTTGACGGTGAACTTCCGGCGGAAGGTGCCGTTGTCCTTCGTCCACGCCTCGAGCGTCGGGTGGTTGTGGTTCGGCGCGTTGATGTAGCCGAACATGTAGCCGTTCAGGACGGACATGTCGCAGGCGCCCTGGACGTTCGGCTCGCCGCGCAGCGCGTTCACGCCGCCGCCGGCCTTGCCGATGTTGCCGAGGAGCAGCTGCAGGATGCCGTAGCAGCGGATGTTCTGGATGCCCACCGTGTGCTGCGTCATCCCGAGCGCGTACAGGATCGTGCCGGGGCGGTTGTTCGCGAACGTCTCGGCGATGAGCTTCACCTGCTCCGCCGGCACGCCGGAGATCTCCTCGGCCACCTCGGGCGTGTACCGCGCGAAGTGCGCCTTCAGCTTCGAGAAGACGCAGCGCGGGTCGTCGAGGCTCGCCGCCTTCTTCGGCTTCTGCGTCGCCGCGTCGAGGTCGTACGCCCACGAGGCCGTGTCGTACTTGTGCTTGTCCTCGTGGTAGCCGGTGAAGACGCCGTCCTCGAGGGCGAACTCGTCCTTCGCGAGCAGGAGCGCGTTCGTGTGCAGCTTCACGTACTCCGCGTCGTACAGCCCCTGCTGGAGGACGTGGTTGATGACCGCCCCGAGGAACGCGATGTCAGCGCCCGGGCGGATGCGCGCGTAGATGTCCGCGATCGACGAGGTGCGGTTGAACCGCGGGTCGACGTGGATGATCTTCGCGCCCTTCTCCTGCGCCTTCCGGATCCACTTCATCGACATCACGTGGTTCTCGGCGGCGTTGCTGCCCTCGATGAGGAACACCTTGGCGTTCTGCAGATCCGCCCAGTGGTTCGTCATCGCGCCACGGCCGAACGTGGCCCCCAGACTGGGGACCGTGGGGCTGTGTCAAAGTCGGGCCTGGTGCTCGACGAAGTTCGTCCCGAAGAGCCTCCCCATCTTGTTCCAGAGGTAGCACTCCTCGTTCGTGTTCTGCGCGCCGCCGAGGAAGCCGATCGCGTCGGTGCGGTTGACCGGGTACTCGACGTCGCCGTCCCGCTCGGTGGCGATCCAGGTCGAGTCGCGGACGTCCTTCACCTTGCGCGCGAGCTTCTCGAGCGCCTCCTCCCAGGAGAGCTCCTGCCAGCGATCCGAGCCCGGCGCCCGGTACAGCGGCGTCTTCACGCGCCGGTCGGACTCGTGGGTCGCCTGCATCGCGGCGCCCTTCGAGCAGAGCGCGCCCTGGTTGATGACGTGGTCCGGGTCTCCCTCGAGGTTGACGAGCTTGCCGTCGACCACGTTGCAGACCATCCCGCAGCCGCAGGAGCAGAAGTTACAGGCGGTCGTGAACTGCTTCGCGCCCGTGAGCTTCAGGTGCCCCGTCGCCGCCTGGACCTTCGACGCGCTGAACCCGAGCTCGGCCAGCGCGAGGCCGGCGCCGCCGCCAGCCGTCAACTTCAGCCAGTTTCTTCTGCTGATGCTCATCGCTTCCCTTTCCGGTGACTGCTGCCGACTGCTGCTGGAGTGCGAAGCCTTCGCGACGACCGCCGCATGTACCTGACTGCTCAGGTCTTTTTTGGCCTTCGTGCGTCGGGACGCCCCAGAGCAAGACACCTGCCAGCGGGCGGAGGCGAAACGGTTGCGCCGCCGCGTTCCGGAGACCCGGCGCGCGACGGAGTTTGCGGGGCCGGCGGCCGCCTCAGGCGGCCGGACCGTCACAGGTGTCACGGGTGCGCGTGTGACATGTCACGCGGACGGTGCGTGACATCATGTTCGAACGGGGGCTGCGCCCCCGCCCCGACGAGCAAGCTCGTCGGGGCCCCACCCCTGCGCGCCGGGTCCCGTGCGCCGCCGAGGGCGAACGCAGGCGCAGCCGGATGAGGCTGCGCCGGAGCGAGCAGGGGGTCCGGGGGGCGCGTCGTGTGCGCCCCCCGGCACGAAGCCGCTTCGCCGCTTCCGCGGCGCCGCCCCGGCGGGCTCGCGTCGCTCGCCTGTGATTCGCGTCACCGACGGTGATCGCGAATCCACGAACTGTCGTTTAGCGCGTGATGCCGAACTTCCGCAGGCGCCGGTAGAGCGTCATCCGCGAGACGCCGAGCGAGGTCGCGGTGCGCGCGATGTTCCAGCCGCACGCGTCGAGCGCGGCGACGAGCTCGTCGCGCTCCGGTCCCTCGCCCTCGCGGACCGGCGGCGCGGGCGGGCGCTCCGCGGCGGGCGCAGGCGCCACCTCGGCGCGGACCGGCGCCGGGAGGCCGCGCACCGGCGCCAGCCGCAGGTCGGCCGGCTCGATGCGAGGTCCCGCGACGACCGCGGCCGCGCGCATGAGCACGTTCTTGAGCTCCCGGACGTTCCCCGGCCAGGGGTGGGCGAGGAGCAGCGCCTTCGAGGCCTCCGACAGCTCGAGCCCGTCGCGGCCCATCCGCTCCTCGGCCTCGCGCAGGAACGCGCGGGCGAGGAGCGGCACGTCCTCGCTCCGCTCGCGCAGGGGCGGGATGTCCACGTGGAGCACGTTGAGGCGGAAGTAGAGGTCCTGGCGGAACCGGCCGGCCTCCACCTGGTCGTACAGGCGCCGGTTGGTCGCGGCCACCACCCGCACGTCCACGCGGCGGGGAGCGCTCCCGCCCAGCCGGACCACCTCGGACTCCTGGACGACGCGCAGGAGCGCCGTCTGCGCCTGGAGCGGGAGCTCGCTGACCTCGTCGAGGAAGAGCGTCCCGCCGTCCGCCTCCTCGAACTTCCCCGCCTTGCCCTCCCGCTGGGCGCCGGTGAACGTCCCGGGCTCGTAGCCGAAGAGCTCCGCCTCGACGAGCGCGGCGGGGATGGCGCCGCAGTTCAGCACCACGAACGGCGCGCCGGCGCGGGCGCCGCCGGCGTGGATGCCGTGCGCGAAGAGCTCCTTCCCCGTCCCGGACTCGCCGTGCAGCACCACGGGGAGATCGTTCCGCGACGCGACCTCGGCGAGCTGGAGCGCCGCGCGCAGCCGCAGCGACTCGCCGAGGATCGCCTCGAGCCCGTAGCGCGTGGTGAGCCGCTGGCGGGCCGCCCCTCGCGCCGCGCGCGGCGCCGCCGGCGCGGGGAGGCGCAGGATCGCGCCCACCGCGCGCCGCTCGTGCGCCACCACGGAGCCGACGGCGCGCCGGCGCTCGTCCCCCGCGCCCGGCCACTCCAGCGTGAGCTCCTCGTCCCGGGAGGCCTCGCCCGCGCGCAGCGCCGCGAGGAGCCGCTCCCGCACCGCGCGCGGGAGCTCGCCGTCGTCGAGCGGGAACCGCCGGCGCGCGGCGTCGTTCTCCGCGATCACGCGCCCGCGCGCGTCGACCGCGACCACCGCCTCGCCCGTGCTCCGGGCCGCGCGCAGCGCGTGGCGCACGAGCTCCTCGCGCACCTCCTGGCGCGCGCGGAGCCGCTCCTCGATGGCCGCCGCGACCGCCGAGGCGACGACGAGCCCGTGCCGCTCCCGGGCGTCCCACGGCCCCGTCACCTGCACGATCGCCGAGATCTCGGCGGAGCCGGGCGCGAGGATCGGCGCCGCGGCGCTCGCCCAGGGGTGCCACGCCTCCACGAAGTGCTCGGACGCGAAGACCTCCACGGCGCGCCGCTCGGCGAGCGCGGTGCCGGCCGCGTTCGTGCCGGCCGCCTCCTCGCGCCAGCTCGCGCCCGGGCAGAGGTTCAGCTCGGCGAGGTGCGCGACGGTCTGCGGATCTCCGCCCACGGACAGGACCGCCCCCTCCGCGTCGAGGAGCACGAGGGCGTGGCCCGCCTCCCCGAGCTGCGCCGCGAACCGGGCGAGCACCGGGCGCGCGAGCTCGAAGGTCTCGTCCTCGCCGCGGCGGCGCAGGACCTCGCCGCTCGCGTCGAGCGGCGCGCGCCGCAACGCCGGGTGCACGGCGTAGAGATCGCGGGAGCGCGTCCACGAGCGCGCGATCTCGGGCCGGACCCCCTCCAGCCCCCCGTCTCGCAGGAAGCGCTCCCACGCACGGTCGAGGCGCCGCCGGAGTGACGAGCGGTCTGTTTCATCCGGGAGCACGAGCATCAGGGCGCACCGACGGCGGCGCGCCTCGCGAGATGGCGCGCTTCGCGGTATATCCCCCCTTACTTACAGGTTTCGCGGACGCGCGGCTCACGAAAGTGCAGCCTTACGCCTGCCCGGACCGCCGCCGTGGCGGCGCGATTCTCGCAGGCGCGGGCTATCCGAGCCCTCACCGGAGGAGACGTGTTGCACAAGCGAACGACGGGCCTCGACCTGCGCCGCAAGATCCTGGTCGTCGCCCTGCTCCCCACCGCGCTGCTCGTCGCCGCGTTCCTCGTCGTGTTCGCCGCGCAGCGCAGCCGCATCGCCGGAGACGTCGAGCTGAGCATGGGCCGCCTCGCCGAGGAGGGCCTCACGCGCGCCGCCCGCGACCTGCGCACGCTGTGCGAGTCCGCCCATCGCGAGCTCTGGCTGCAGGTGCCCCGCAGCCTGCGCGTCGCCCGCGATCAGATGGAGCGCCTCGGCCCCCTCTCCTTCTCCTCCGAGACGGTGCGCTGGACCGCGGTCAACCAGCTCGACCGCAGCGTCGAGGAGGCGGTGCTGCCGAAGCTCCTGCTCGGCGGCGTCTGGGCGGGGCAGAACGCCGAGCCCACCCACCCGAGCCTGCTCGTGGACCGCGTGCGCGAGCTCGTCGGCGCCGAGGCCACGCTGTTCCAGCGGATGAACGAGCGGGGCGACATGCTCCGCGTCGCGACCACGGTGCCGGACGGGAGCGGCCACCGCGCGATCGGCACCTACATCCCCGCCGTCGATCCCGACGGCAAGGCGAACCCCGTCGTCTCGACGGTGCTCCGCGGCGACACGTACCGGGGGCGCGCGCGGGTGCTCGATCGCTGGTACCTCTCGGGCTACGAGCCGATCCGCGACGCGAGCGGCCGCGTCGCGGGGATGCTGTTCATCGGCCTCCGCCAGGACTCCCTCGAGGGCATCCGCGCCGGGGTCGCCGCCTCCCGCATCGGCGAGACGGGCGCGATCTACGCGCTCGGCGCGAGCGGGAACCAGCGCGGCCGCTACCTCATCCCGCCGCCCGGGCACGCCGACGGCGAGGACGCCTGGGACGCGCGGGACGCGGGCGGAGAGCCGTACGTCCAGCGGCTCGTGCGCGCCGCCATGGCGGCGAACGGCGAGACGGTGCGCGTGTCGTTCTCCCGGCCGGAGGGCGCGGGGGCCCGCGAGCGGGTCGCGGCGGTCGCCTACTTCGAGCCGTGGGACTGGGTGATCGTCGCGGAGATGGACCGGGACGAGGCCATCGCGCCGCTGCTCCAGGTCCGCTCCTCGCTCGAGACCTCGGTCGTCACGGTCGGCGGCGTCGCGCTGCTGCTGCTCCTCGCGACCGTCTGGGCGGCGCGCAAGTCGGCGGGCCGGCTCGCCGCTCCGCTCGAGGCCATGGCGGTCGCGGCCGAGCGCATCGCGGAGGGCGACGTCCAGCAGGCGGTCACCTACCGCTCGGGCGACGAGGTCGGGCGGCTCGCCGAGGCGTTCCGCGGGACGATCCGCTACCTGCAGGAGGTCGCCCGCGGCGCGGACGCGCTCGCGAGGGGCGACCTCTCGACCCCGCTCGTGCCGCGCTCCGAGCGCGACGAGCTCACCCGGAGCTTCCAGTCGGCGCAGTCCGAGCTGCGCCGGCTCGTCGAGGAGATGCGGCGGCTGGCCGACGCCGCCGTGGAGGGCCGGCTCGACGCGCGCGCCGATCCGGCGCGCCACCACGGCGACTACCGCAGGGTCGTCGAGGGCGTGAACGCCACGCTCACCACCCTCGTCGGGCACCTCGACGCCATGCCCGCGCCGGCCATGATCGTGGGTCCCGAGTTCGACATCCGGTACATGAACCAGACCGGCGCGAGCCTCCTCGGGCGCACGCAGCAGGAGCTCATCGGGACGAAGTGCTACGACAGCTACCGCAAGGGCGACTGCCGCACGGCGCGCTGCGCCTGCGCCCGCGCGATGGCGGAGGACCGCGAGGTGAGCAGCGAGACGGACGCGCACCCCGAGGGCCTCGACCTCGAGATCCTCTACTCCGCGGTCCCGCTCCGGGACGGCGCGGGGCGCGTGGTGGGCGCGCTCGAGGTCGTGACCGATCAGACCGCGGTGAGGCGCGCCGCGGACGGCCCGGGGAGCGGCGAGAGCGGCGCGGGCCCGGAGTGCCGGCCGTGCCTCGTCCGCTGAAGGACAGGGCGCCGGGCCCGGCGCGGGCGGCGCGCGTCGAGGGGCGCATCGCGGGCACCTCGCTCGTCCGGCCGGGAGACGGCGCCGCGTCGGATCTCGTCGCGCTCGAGGAGCCGCTCGAGGTGCGCATCGCCGGGGAGACGGTCGGGGTGCTGATGCGCACCCCGGGCGACGACCACCGCCTCGCGCTCGGCTTCCTGTTCGCGGAGGGGATCATCGCCTCCGCGAGCGACTTCAGCGCCGTCTACCACTGCGGCCGACCCGGGGACGAGGCGTACGGCAGCGCGATCGAGCTCGCCCCGGCGTCGGGCGCCCGCATCGACTGGGAGCGGCTCGACGGGACCCGGCGCAGCTTCGCCTCGAGCTCCGCCTGCGGCGTCTGCGGGAGGCGCGCCGTCGAGGATCTCGTGGCGGGGCTCATGCCGCCGGACCCCATCGCGCCCGTCCCGGTGGCCCTCGTCGGGGAGAAGATCGCGGCGCTCCGCGAGCACCAGCCGGTGTTCGAGGAGACCGGCGGAACCCACGTCGCCGCGCTCTGGACGCGCGACGGCGCGCTCGTCGCCGCGAACGAGGACGTCGGCCGTCACAACGCCGTCGACAAGGTGATCGGCGCGCTCCTGCTCGCCCGCGCCGAGGCGGCCGCGGGCGCGCAGATCGCCACGCCCGCGCTCCTCACCGTGAGCAGCCGGGCGGGCATGGAGATCGTGCAGAAGGCGGCGCGCGCGCGGGTCCCCATCGTCGCCACCGTGTCGGCGCCGACGTCGCTCGCGATCGAGCTCGCCCGGGCGGCCGGGCTCACGCTCGCCGGCTTCGTCCGCCCCGGACGCATGAACGTGTACGCGGGCGCGGAGCGGCTCTCCGGGCTGTAGCGCTCCCGCGAGGGCCACGCGCGGGCGACCGCCCGCTCCCGGAGCTTCGCACGGCCCCGGATCGCACGCTCCGGTCTGGGCATCGACGCGATCGGGCCGGTCCGCGACAATGGGGGCGCCGCTCGGGACCGGCGGAGGAGCCGGCGCGTGCGCCGGGGGGGCGCCATGAGGTGGATCATCGGCCTGGACCTTCGTCCGCGGAGCCACGGCGCGCTGCACTTCGCGACCTGGCTCACGAAGACGGTCCCGAAGAGCGACGAGCGGTTCATCGCGGTCCACGTGCTCGAGCCGGAGCACCTCCGCGCCGCGCTCAAGTACCACCACCTCGACGAGCTGATCGCGGCGGCGCGCGAGTCGGGCCGGCGCACGCTCGAGCGCGAGGGGGCCGGCGAGCGCGTCCAGGAGCTCGAGATCCTGGAGGGGATGGGCGCCGACGACGGGCTCATCGAGGCGCTCGCGCGCCACGACGCCGACGCCCTGCTCGTCGGCCGCATCGCCGGCCGTTCGGAGGCCGCGCTCGTGCGGCTCGGTCGGGTGGCGCGTCGCCTCCTGCGGCGGCTCCCCGCCCCCGTCGTCGTCGTCCCGCCGGACCTCGAGACCGCCGACATCGGGGGCGGCCCCATCGTCGCGCTGACGCGCCTCGACGAGTCGTCCACCGAGGCCTGCCGGTTCGCCGGGCGGTTCGCCGCGCAGACCGGGCGCCGCCTCGTCCTGCTCCACGTGGTGCCGTACCTCGAGCTGCCGTTCCTCGCGGGCGCGTCGGTCGACGAGATCGCGCGCGAGCAACAGCGCGCCGCCGAGGTCGCGTGCGCGGCGTGGATCGAGCGCCTGCAGCTCCACGTGGACGAGGCCGTGGTCGAGCAGGGCGACGTGCTCGATCGCGCCGACGCGATCGTCGAGGCGCGGGAGGCGCCCCTGCTCGTCGTCGGCGCGTCACGCCGCGTCGCGCTCGACCGGCTCGCGACCCCGAGCCTGGCCCGCGAGCTCGCCGCGACGGCGGCGGTGCCGGTCGCGGTCGTGCCGCCGCGCGCGTGAGGACGCCGAGAAACCGTCCACCGGCAATTCGATTCGCGCCCGGCCGCAGGAGCTCGCGGCGCTCATCCGGTCATCACCTCGCAGCCGTCGCGAGTCACGACGATCGTGTGCTCGAACTGGGCCGAGAGACTTCCATCCGCGGTGACGGCGGTCCATCCGTCGGCCAGCAGCTTCACCTCTGCTCGGCCGAGGTTCACCATCGGCTCGATGGTGATGGCCATCCCTGCCTTCAGCTTCACGCCCTGTCCCCTCGCGCCGACGTGCATCACGAGCGGCGGACCGTGCATCATCTTGCCGATGCCGTGACCGCCGTATTCGCGCACCACGCTGCAGCCTTCTGCTCGCGCGAGCTCTTCGATGGCGGCGCCGACGTCCCCGAGCCGGACGCCATGCCGCACGACCGCCACTCCCGCATCCCGGCAGCGGCGGGCGACCTCGACGATGTGCCGCGCCTCTGCGGAGACCTCGCCGATGCAGAACGTCGCCGAGGTGTCCCCGTGAAAGCCATCCAGGAGCGTGGTCACGTCCACGTTCACGATGTCGCCAGGATGCAGCCGCTCGTCGGTGCGCGGGATGCCGTGACAGACGACCTCGTTCCGGCTCGTGCAGACCGCCGCGGGGAAGCCGTGGAAGCCGAGCTGGCTCGGCTTGCCTCCCCGACGTGCCGTGTCCTCGCGCACCCAGACGTCGATGTCCGCGGTGGCAACTCCCGCGGCGAGTCGCTCGCCCACGTGCGCCAGCGTCGCCGCAGCGGCGTTCCCGGCGCGCCTCATCCGTTCGACTTCTCGTTCGCCCAGAAGCGGGATTCCCATGCTGGCAAGGCTGCCAGCAAGCTGCAGCGGCGATCCAATGCTGTCTCGGTATCGGGTCCGCTGCAGCGGGCTCGAAAATCCGCTTATGGACACGAGCTCCTCTCGAGGACCGGCCCGTGGCCTCGGCGACCTGACACGCAGGCCGACCTTCAGGTACCGTTCCGCTCGTGAGCCTCACGTACATCCAGTCCTTCGTCGCGGTCGCGGAAGAGGGCCACGTCGGTCGCGCTGCCCGGAAGCTTCACCTCACGCAGCCGCCCCTTTCGCGACACATCCTCGCGCTCGAGGATGAGCTCGGAACACGCCTCTTCGAGCGGACGCCGCGCGGGATGAAGCTCCTTCCCGCCGGAGAGGTCCTTCTTTCCCACGCTCGGCGGATCCTCGCGGAGGTCGACATGGCCATCGAGCGCACGAAGGGCGCGGGCACTGGCGGGCGTTGAGGCCGCAGAGCCGACCGGGTCGAGGTCGAGGTCGACGGAAGCCCGCCCCGAGGCGCGCAACGGCGCCGTACCGGGGCAGGCGCCGTCCCCGCCGCGCCGGGGGCTCCGGCGCGGCGGAACGCCCGACGTCACGGGCCGCAGCGCGTCGAGTGGCAGCGGCAGCAGCTCGCGGTCCCCGACGCGGGGCTCACGAGGTACTGCCGGCCCCACACCGGCGCGTCGCCGAGGTGGCAGGCCACCCCGGAGCAGCGCTTCGTCGCCGGGTCGTACGCGGCGCCCGACAGCTCGATGGAGAGCGTCGTGCCGTCGAGGACCGCGCCGGCCGGGACGGCCTCGCAGAACCGCGAGGGCGAGACCCAGTAAGGCCGCGTCGGCGTGTTCGGCGCCGCCGGCAAGCCGGGGAGCGGCGGGAGCGCGGTGCGCGGGTCGAACACGACGTCGCGCCGGCCGTTCACGTGCGTGAGCGGCAGCACCTTGCCCCGCGCGACCGGGGCACCGCCGGCGACGTGGCAGGTCCCGCACTGGGTCGCCTTCCAGCGCGGATCCGCGAGCCGGGCGGGATCGCCGCCCGCGAGCACGTAGCTCCCGGTCGTGTCGAGCCAGTAGAAGCGAGAGGGCCCCGTCGCCGTGGGATCGGTCGTCGCGTAGTGGCAGGTCTGGCAGGTGACGGGCGCCGCCGCCTCGCCGGCCACGGCGCTGCCGTGCTTGCTCGCGTGCGCCGGGCCGCCGAGACCGACGTAGTGGCCGAACTCGCGCCCCTGCTCGGTGAGGCCGATGTGGGCGTTCGCGTCGAGGGCGCCGGCGCCGCCGGAGGCGTAGCTCGGCGGGTTGCCGTGGCAGCCGTCGCACCCGAGCGCCGCGCCGGAGGTCCAGGCCGGCGCCGTCGCGTACGCGGGGAGCGCCTGGCCCGACGAGTGGCAGTAGACGCCGCTGCACCGGCCGGTGGCCGCGTCGTACACGGCGTCCGGCGCGTTCCGCGCGCGCAGGGAGTCGGTCGCCGCGCCCGCCGGCGTGAGCTCCACCTCGACCTTCAGGTCCATGTGCTTCGCCGCGTCGAGCGGGTGGCAGTTGCCGCAGCCGAACTGGTAGCCCGAGGCGCCGCCCGGCGCGTAGGCCTCCAGGATGCGGAGATCGCCGTACTGGGGCACGTCCGGCGTCGGGAACGCCGCGTGGGCGAGGTGGGCGCCGTTGGCGGGCGGGACCCCGTGGCAGGCGCCGCACTTGCCCGTCGCGTCGAGCTTGCCGTCGATGTGATGTCCGCCCTCGACGTCGATCGAGCCGTCGGGCTTCACGGTGTCGGGGTGACAGCCTGCGCATCCGGTGGGGGAGGAGGTCGGGTGCGGCGCGGGCGGCGGCGCACCGTGGCAGGTGCCGCAGGCAGCCTGCGTGCCGTCGACCTTCGTCCAGAGCGGGGTCGTGTTCTTGCCGCCCGCGGCGAGCGTCTGGCCGTGGCAGTAGTTCGTGCACGTGAGGGCGCTCGGGTCGAAGCCCGCGATCGCCTCCCCCGCCGTGGCGAGCGGGCCCCACGCGAGGTCGACCGTGCCGTTCGAGTGGATCGTCTCGGTGGGCACGACGTGGCAGTCGCTGCACCTCAGCGCCTTGCGCAGCGTGCCGTCCCGCACGTGCGCCTGGTGCGCGCCGACCGCGCGGGCGGTGGTCGCCGTCTCGAGGTGCGTGCCGATCGGCGGCGCGGGGTTGTCCGTCGAGCCGTGGCAGGAGCTGCACGTCATGCCGGCCACGTCGACGTTTCCGTCGATGTGGCGGCCGCCGGCCACGTCGATCGTGCCGTCGATCGCGACGGTGAGCGGGTGGCAGGAGTTGCAGAGCGGGTTGTCCGGGTGGTTCGTGGTCGGCGGGCTCCCGTGGCAGGTGCCGCACACGGCCTGCGTCCCGTCCACCTTCGTCCAGGTCGGCGTCACGAGCGAGCCGCCCGCGGCGAGCGTCTGGCCGTGGCAGTAGTTCGTGCACGTGAGCGTCGTCGCGTCGAAGCGCGGGACCGCGCCGTTCTTCGAGGCCAGCGTCCCCCAGGTCAGGTCGGCCGTGCCGTTCCGGTGCGTCGCGTCGGAGAACTGATGGCACGCGTCGCAGGTCATCGCCTGGAAGAGCGCGCCCTCGCGTACGTGCGCCTGGTGCGCGCCCACGGCCCGTGCCGTGGTCGCCGTCTCGCCCTTCGTGCCCACCGGAGGCGCAGGGTTCGCGTCCGAGCCGTGGCACAGGCTGCATCCGCCCGAAACCTGGATCGCGCCGTCGATGTGCCGCCCGCCGGCCACCTTGATGGTGCCGTCCGGGTTCACCGTGTCCGGGTGGCAGGCCGCGCAGTCCGCGCTCTGCGGGTGATTGCCCGCAGGCGGAGCGCCGTGGCAGGTGCCGCAGGCAGCCTGCGTCCCGTCCACCTTCGTCCAGGTCGGGGTCGTGTTCTTGCCGTCTGCGGCGAGCGTCTGCCCGTGGCAGTAGTTCGTGCACGTGAGGGTCGTCGCGTCGAAGCGCGGGACCGCACCGTTCTTCGAGGCCAGCGTTCCCCAGGTGAGGTCGGCCGTGCCGTTCCGGTGCGTAGTGTCGGAGAACTGATGGCATGCGTCGCAGGTCATCGCCTGGAAGAGCGCGCCCTCACGCACGTGCGCCTGGTGCGCGCCGACGGCGCGCGAGGTGGTCGCCGTCTCGCCCTTCGTGCCCACCGGCGGCGCCGGGTTCGCATCCGAACCGTGGCACAGGCTGCACCCGCCCGAAACCTGGACCGCGCCGTCGATGTGCCGTCCGCCGGCCACGTTGATCGTGCCGTCCGGGTTCACCGTGTCCGGGTGACACGCCGCGCAGTCCGCGCTCTGCGGGTGATTGCCGGCAGGCGGAGCGCCGTGGCAGGTGCCGCACGCCGCCTGCGTACCGTCCACCTTCGTCCAGGTCGGGGTCGTGTTCTTGCCGTCCGCGCCCAGCGTCTGCCCGTGGCAGTAGTTCGTGCACGTGAGGGTCGTCGCGTCGAAGCGCGGGACCGCACCGTTCTTCGAGGCCAGCGTCCCCCAGGTCAGGTCGGCCGTGCCGTTCCGGTGCGTCGCGTCGGAGAACTGGTGGCAGGCGTCGCAGGTCATCGCCTGGAAAAGCGCGCCCTCACGCACGTGCGCCTGGTGCGCGCCCACGGCCCGTGCCGTGGTGGCCGTCTCGCCCTTCGTGCCCACCGGCGGCGCCGGGTTCGCGTCCGAGCCGTGGCACAGGCTGCATCCGCCCGAAACCTGGATCGCGCCGTCGATGTGCCGCCCGCCGGCCACGTTGATCGTGCCGTCCGGGTTCACCGTGTCCGGATGACACGCCGCGCAGTCCGCGCTCTGCGGGTGATTGCCGCTCGGCGGCGCCCCGTGGCAGGTGCCGCACGCCGCCTGCGTCCCGTCTACCTTCGTCCAGGTCGGGGCGGTGTTCTTGCCGCCCGCGGCGAGCGTCTGGCCGTGGCAGTAGTTCGTGCACGTGAGGGTCGTCGCGTCGAAGCGCGGGACCGCACCGTTCTTCGAGGCCAGCGTTCCCCAGGTGAGGTCGGCCGTGCCGTTCCGGTGCGTCGCGTCGGAGAACTGGTGGCACGCGTCGCAGGTCATCGCCTGGAAGAGCGCGCCCTCGCGCACGTGCGCCTGGTGCGCGCCCACGGCCCGTGCCGTGGTCGCCGTCTCGCCCTTCGTGCCCACCGGCGGCGCCGGGTTCGCATCCGAGCCGTGGCACAGGCTGCACCCGCCCGCCACCTGCACCGTGCCGTCGATGTGCCGCCCGCCGGCCACGTTGATCGTGCCGTCCGGGTTCACCGTGTCCGGGTGACACGCCGCGCAGTCCGCGCTCTGCGGGTGATTGCCGCTCGGCGGGGCGCCGTGGCACGAGCCGCAGGGGGTCGGGCTCGTGGACACGACGGTCCACGTCGGCACCGTGGCATTCCCGCCCGCCCCGAGCGTCGCGCCGTGGCAATAGGTCGAGCTGCAGGTCGCGCCGTTCCAGACCGGCGTCGTGCCTCGCGAGCCCAGGCCCGTGAACGGCATCGAGACGGTGCCGTTCGCGTGCTCGGTTCCGAGATCCGTCACGAGCGCGTGGCAGTCGCTGCACGCGAACGCCTTGCGGATCGCGCCGTCCACCACGTGCTTCTGGTGCGCGCCCACCGGCCGCTGGGTCGTCAGCGTCTCGCCGCGCGTGCCGAACGGCGGCGCTGGGTTGACGCCCTGCCTGCCGTGGCAGGCCGTGCAGCTTCCGCGGCCCTCCACCTGCACGATGCCGTCGATGTGCTGGCCGCCGGCGACGTCGATGCCGCCCGTCGCGAGCACGGTCCCCGGATGGCAGCGCGCGCAGTCGGTGGCCTGCGGGTGCGGCAACGGAGGCGGCGCGCCGTGGCAGGCGTTGCACGCGGTCGGGCCGTCGGACACGGCCGTCCAGACCGGCGCCTTCGCCGTGCCGCCCCCGAGCGCGAGCGTCGCGCCGTGGCAGTAGGTCGAGCTGCAGGTCCCGCTGGCGCGGGTCCACTCCGGGGCGGTTCCCTTCGCGGCGAGCGCGCCCCAGGCGAGGTCCACGGCGCCGTTCGAGTGCAGCGGCACGGTCGGCTCGACGTGGCACTCGGCGCAGCCCACGGCCTTGCGAATGCTTCCGTCGCGCACGTGCTTCTGGTGCGCGCCGACGGCGAGCTCGGAGGTGGCGGTCTCCCCGTGCGTGCCCGCGGGAGGCGCGGCGTTCACGCCGTCCGTGCCGTGGCACATCGTGCAGGTGAGCGGCGCGAGGTCGAGGTGCCCGTCGATGTGCTTGCCGCCGGCGACGTCGATGGCCGAGCCGTCGGCGGTCAACGTGCCGGGGTGGCAGCGGCCGCAGTCGGTCCGCTGCGGGTGCGGCAGCGGCGGAGGCGCGGCGTGGCACGCGCCACACGAGGCCTGCCCCTCGCCGACCCGGGTCCACACGGGCGCGGTGAGCTGGCCGCCGCCGAAGGACAGCGTCGCGCCGTGGCAGTAGGTCGCGGCGCACGTCGCGGTCGCGGGGCTGAACGACGGGCTCGCGCCGTCCGCGGTCGCGAGCGCGCCCCAGGTGAGCTCTGCGACGCCGTTGGCGTGGAGCGCCGCGGTGGGAACGACGTGGCAGTCCGTGCAGCCGAGGCGCGCGCGGACCGCGCCGTCCCGCAGGTGCGCCTGGTGCGCGCCGACCGCGAGGCTCGTCGTGGCGGTCTCGCCGGCGGTCCCGATGGGGGGAGCCGCGCTGGTCGCCGAGCCGTGGCACGTGTTGCACTCGAGCGCCTTCACGTCGACCTTGCCGTCCACGTGCGTGGCGGCGACCACGGACGAGGCGGTGTAGCCGAGGTGGCAGCGCCCGCAGTCGGGGTTCTGCACGTGGGGTGGCGGCGGAGGGAGCCCGTGGCACGCCCCGCAGGCAGCCTCGGAGGCGCCGCGGTTCCAGACGGGCGCCACGTGAGCGCCGCCGCCCATCGTCCCGCCGTGGCAGTAGGTGCCGCTGCAGGTCGCGGTCTCGCGGGTCCAGCGGGGTGACGCGCCGCCCATGACCGCGACCGCGCCGAAGGTCACCTTCTCCCGGCCGTTGTCGATGTGGCCGGGCGCGTCGACCGTCTGCGGGACGACGTGGCACGCGGAGCACGCGATCGGAGCGTGCAGCGGGCCGCCGCGCACGTGGACCTGGTGCGCGCCCACGACGGGGTCGCTGGCGTCGCGACCGCCCGTGACCGACAGCGGAGGCGCCGCGTTGTCGGCGCTGCCGTGGCAGCGCGAGCAGGTCGCGGGGTCGGGATCACCGTGGACGCTCCGCTCGTTACCGCAGGCGAGCGGACCGGCCGAGATCGCGGCGACGCACAGCAGCAGCGCAGGTAGGCGCGGCGGCGCCAACGAACCCAGTCCGGACTGCATGACGGAACCCTCCCCTACTCGTAGGATCCGGAACTTAGGTGCTGTCGCAAGATCTCAGGTGACTGCGATCAAGCGACGTGCCGGACGGATGGGGGCTTCCCCCTCCGGCATTGCGCTTCACGGCGCGCACGACGGTATGCGCGCGCGCCTCGCGCATGCCCCTCACTCTTGCTTGCTGTGGATCAACACGCCTCGCGGTGCCCGGGTGTGCGCGCCAGCGCGCTCCCGGGGTCGAGCAGTCTCCGAGGGCGCCTGGAGGCGGGATTCACGAATCGTGTTTTCCGCGAGGACGAGGTCGAGGTCGCCTTGACGGCCACCGTCCTGCGGGCCGGGGTGGGCGGCGCTACGGGTTCTCGAGCAGGAAGCGCTCGATCTCGCCGACGTCCTCGTTCGTGAGCGCGAGGTCCGCGGCCGCGACGAAGCCGTCCACCTGCTCCGCGCTGCGGGCGCCGACGATCGCGCCGGTGACGGCGGGGTGCAGCAGCGTCCACGCGACCGCCGCGGCCGCGGCGGTGGTGCCGTGTCTCGCGCCGATCCGGCCGAGCAGGCCCTGCAGCGCGAGGTTGCGCGAGAGCCGCGGTTCCTGGAAGTCGGGGTTGCGCCGGCGCCAGTCGTCCTCCGGGAACGCCTCGACGCGGGCGCGCGTCATCTTCCCGGTGAGGAGGCCCGCGCCCATCGGCGAGTAGGCGATGACGCCGATGCCGTCCTCGCGGCAACAGGGCAGGAGATCCTGCTCGACGTCGCGGTGGAGGAGCGAGTAGCGCGGCTGGACCGACGTGACCGGCGCAACGTCGCAGGCGCGGCGGAGCTGCTCGCAGTCGTAGTTCGAGACGCCGACGAAGCGGACCTTCCCCTCCTGCTTCAGCGCCGCGAGGGTGGACCAGCCCTCGTCCATCTCCGCCGGATCCTGGACCGGCCAGTGGATCTGGTAGAGGTCGATCGCGTCCACGCGGAGGCGCCGCAGGCTCGCCTCGCACTCGCGCCGGACGGAGTCGGCGCGCAGCGAGCGGCCGATCTTCCCGCGCTCGTCCCATACCATCGAGCACTTCGTGAAGACGTACGGCCGGCGCGCCACGCCCTCGAGCGCGCGCGCGACGACCTCCTCGGAGTGGCCGAGGCCGTACACCGCCGCGGTGTCGATCCAGTTCACGCCGCGGTCGAGCGCGCGGCGGATGGCGGCGATGGAGGCGGCGTCGTCCTGGGGCCCCCAGGCGAACTCCCACTGGCCGCCGCCCACCGCCCAGGCCCCGAAGCCGAGCACCGTGACGTCGAGGTCCGAGCTGCCGAGGCGACGGGTCTTCATGCGCGCTCCCGCAAGAGGGTCCGCGCATGTTGATGACGGAGCCGGGCCGCGGCTGTCACGCGCCCGGGTGGAGCGCGCGCCTGGAGCGGGCAGCCCGGCAGGCGGCGCGGGCCGGAGCGCTCCGGCCCGCCCGCCGCGGGATCAGCAGGTCAGCAGCCGAGCTTCTTGAAGAAGTCGTTCCCCTTGTCGTCGACGAGGATGAAAGCCGGGAAGTTCTCGACCTGGATCTTCCAGACCGCCTCCATGCCCAGCTCGGGGAAGTCGATGCACTCGACCTTCTTGATGTTCTCCTCGGCGAGCACCGCGGCGGGGCCGCCGATGGAGCCGAGGTAGAACCCGCCGTGCTTCTTGCAGGCGTCGGTGACCTGCTGGCTGCGGTTGCCCTTCGCGATCATCACCATCGACGCGCCGTGCGACTGCAGCAGGTCGACGTACGAGTCCATGCGCCCCGCCGTCGTCGGGCCGAACGAGCCGGACGGCTTGCCCGGCGGGGTCTTCGCCGGGCCGGCGTAGTAGACGGGGTGGTTCTTCAGGTACTCGGGCACGCCCTTGCCCTGATCGATGAGCTCCTTGAACTTCGCGTGCGCGATGTCGCGCGCGACGACGAGCGTGCCGGTGAGGAGGAGCGGCGTCGAGACCGGGTGCTTCGTCAGCTCGGCCAGGATCTCCTTCATCGGGCGGTTCAGGTCGACCTTCACGCCGTGCTCGTGCTTGCCCTTCTTGTACTCGAGCGGGATCAGCCGCTCCGGGGCGTGATCGAGCTCCTCGATCCAGACGCCCTCCTTGTTGATCTTGGCCTTCACGTTCCGGTCGGCGGAGCAGGAGACGGCCATCGCCACCGGGCAGGACGCGCCGTGGCGCGGCAGGCGCACGACGCGGACGTCGTGGGCGAAGTACTTGCCGCCGAACTGCGCGCCGATGCCGAGCCCGTTCGCCGCCTCGAGCAGCTTCGCCTCGAGCTCGGTGTCGCGGAACGCCACGCCGTGCTCGTTGCCCTTCGTCGGCAGCCCGTCGTAGTAGCGCGTCGACGCGAGCTTCACCGTCTTGAGGCACTGATCGGCGGAGGTGCCGCCGACGACCACCGCGATGTGGTACGGCGGGCAGGCCGCCGTGCCGAGGTGGCGCATCTTGTCGACGAGGAACTTCTCGAGCTTCTCGGGCGTGAGGAGCGCCTTCGTCTCCTGCCAGAGCTGGGTCTTGTTGGCCGAGCCGCCGCCCTTGGTGACGAAGAGGAACTTGTACTCGGCGCCGTCGGTCGCGTAGAGGTCGATCTGCGCGGGCAGGTTCGTGCCCGTGTTGACCTCCTTGTACATGTCGAGCGCGGCCGTCTGGGAGTAGCGCAGGTTCTCGGTGGTGTACGTGGCGTAGACGCCCTTCGAGAGCCACTCCTCGTCCTTCGCGCCGGTCCAGACCTGCTGGCCCTTCTTCGCGACGATCGTCGCGGTGCCGGTGTCCTGGCAGATGGGCAGCTCGCCGCGCGCGGCGATCTCGGCGTTGCGGAGGAACGCGAGGGCCACGCCCTTGTCGTTCTGCGAGGCCTCGGGGTCGCCGAGGATCTTCGCGACCTGCTCGTTGTGCGAGGGCCGCAGGAAGAACGAGACCTCGCGGATCGCCTCGCGGGCGAGCCGCTCGAGCGTGGACGGCTCGACCTTGAGGACCTCCTTGCCGTCGAAGCTCGCCACCGACACGCCGTCGCGCGTGAGGAGGCGGTACTTCGTCTCGTCCTTCGAGAGCGGGAACGGATCCTGGTATTGGAAAGCTGGGGTCGCCATCGCCTTTCCTTCTCCTTGGGCTGCGGCGTAAGTGCCTGGGCGCAAAAGAGAACCACAGGTCGGCCGCGCGTGTCGACGGCGGCGAGCCCGCACGCGCGCCGCGCAAGCGGACGGCTCGGGTCCAGAAATCGTGCCGGCGCGTCACGATGACGCGTCGCCGGCGGGCCTCGTGATCAGAGGGACCGGGCCCGCGCCGCCACGTAGCCGGCGGTCACCACGTCCATCGAGCCGGTGTGAGAGACGAACCAGCGGGGGACCACCTCGAGCAGGTATCGGCGCAGCCGCGCCGTGTCGCCGCTCCGGCGGTACGCGGACGCCTCGGCGTCCATCTCCGCGAGCACGCGGTCGTGCTCGCTCTTGTGCGGCAGGTACGCGGGGAAGCCGGTCTCCCGCATCACGGCCTCCTCGTGGAGGAAGTGCTCCCGCGTGTGCACCGCGAGGACCGCGAGCCGCTCGAGGATGCTCTCGACCGCACCCTTCCCGTCCCCGTGCGCCGCGAGCGCCAGGCCGAGCTCCTCGAGGAGCCGGAACTCCTCGGCGTGGTCGCGGTTCATGAAGGGGAGCGGCAGGTCGGGAAGCTGGCTCGGGTCGACGTAGGGCATTCGCGGAGGTTCCTCGAGGTGAGCGCCGCCGGCGATATAACCGGCGCTCCCCTGCTCCGCGAGAGGGTGCTGCTCATCCCCGCCCGGGCGGTCGCACGCTCGCGCGCTCCGGGAGGGGCGGCCCACCGACCTCTCGAGCGGGGCTCAGCGAATGGCGCCCGCGGCGCGCGCCCGGCGCAGGCCGCGCGGCACGAGCCAGCGCTCCGCGAGATCGAACAGCGCCTGCGCGGCGAGCGCGAGCAGGGCGGCGGGGATGGCGCCCTCCAGGATGAGGGGCACCGAGGCGAGCCGCACGCCGGTGAGGATCGGCTGTCCGTAGCCGCCGGCCCCGACGAGCGCGCCGAGCGTGGCGGTGCCCACGGCGATCACCGCCGACGTCTTCACGCCCGCCAGGATCGCGGGGGAGGCGAGCGGCAGCTCGACCAGGCGGAGGCGCGCGCCCGGAGGGAGCCCGAGCGCCGCCGCCGACTCGCGCAGCTCGAGCGGGATCCCCGTCAGCCCGGCGTGCGTGTTCCGCACGATGGGCAAGAGGCCGTACAGGAAGAGGGCCGCGACCGCCGGCCGGGCGCCGATGCCGAGGAGCGGGATCATCATCACGAGCAGCGCGAGCGAGGGCACGGTCTGGACGACGCCCACCGCGGCGAGCACGACGCGGCCCACGCCCGGCCGGCGCGCCGCCACGACGCCGAGCGGGACCGCGAGCGCGATGGCGGCGAGGAGCGCCACCGCCACGAGGGCCACGTGCTCGCGCGTCCGGCGGAGCACGCGGGCCGTCCGGCCCTCCTCCTCCGGCGCGGCGGCGACGCCGAGCGTGGCGCGCAGGAACTCGCTCGCGACGCGGGCGGGCGCGACGCCGTCGAGCTCGGCGCGCGCGTTCAGCGCGATCATGGCGGCCGCGTCGATCCGGCCCTCGAGCCGCCGGATCGCCTCGAGCGCCGCGGGCGCGCGCCGCTCGAGGTCGAGGCGGTAGAGGTACACGGCGTCGTAGGGCGGGAAGGCGTGGAGATCGTCCTCGAGCACCACCAGGTCGTGGCGGCGGATCTCGGGGTCGGTCGAGTACAGGTCCGTCACGTCGATCTCGCCGCCCGCGAGCGCCGTGTACGCGACCTCGTGCTCGAGCCCCCGCACGTCGCGCTGCGGCAGCCGGTAGCGCGCGCGCAGCGCCGGCCAGCCGTCCCCGCGGTCCATGAACTCGTTCGTGAAGCCGAGCCGCAGCCGCGGCGAGCGCGCGAGGTCCGACACGCGGGAGATCCCGAGCTCGGCGGCGCGCGCGCGCCGCATCCCCAGCGCGTACGTGTCCTCGAACCCGAGCGAGCGGGTCATGCCGACGCCGCGGGCGGCGAGCGCCGCCCGGAGCGCGGCGGGATCGCCGGCCGGCACCGCGCCGCCGAGGAGCTCGCGCGCGACGGTCCCGGTGTACTCGGGGTAGAGGTCGACGTCCCCACGGACGAGCGCCTCCCAGACGACGCGCGTGCCGCCGAGCGCCGCGCGGTGCTCCGCCGGGACGCCCGCGTCCCGGGCGAGCTCCACGGCCAGCTCGCCCAGCACGAGGGACTCGCCGAACTGCTTCGACCCGACCGTCAGCGAGCCGCCGGTGGCGGCGAGCGCGAGCGCCCCCGCGAGCGCGGCCCCCATCACGGCGCGGCCCCCGCGGGCAGCCCGAGCGCGCGCTGCGCGTGGACGAACCGCGCGACGAACGGATCCGCCGGGGTGCGCACGAGCGCGTCGAGGGATCCGCGCTGGAGGACCCGGCCGTCGCGGAGCAGCACGAGCTCGTGCGCGAAGAAGACGGCCTCGGCGAGGTCGTGCGTGACGAGCAGCACGGTCTTCCCCAGCGAGGCGAAGATCTCGCGCAGGTCGGCCTGGAGGTCGGCGCGCGTGATCGGATCGAGCGCGCCGAGCGGCTCGTCGAGGAGGAGGACCTCCGGCTCGAGGAAGAGCGCCCGCATGAGGCTCACGCGCTGGGCCTGGCCGCCCGAAAGCTCGTGCGGGAAGCGCGCGAGCGCCTCCGCCGGGAAGCGCGTCAGGGCGGCGAGCTCGCCGAGGCGCGCCGCGACGCGCGCCTCCGGCCAGCGGAGGTGGCGCGCGACGAGCGCCGCGTTCCCGCCGGCGGTGAGGTGCGGGAAGAGCCCGCCGCCCTGCACCACGTACCCGAGGCGGCGGCGGGCGGCGTGGTCCTCGGGGCGCAGCGGCGCGCCGCGGAGGCGCACCTCGCCCCGATCGGGCGCGACGAGGCCGAGCACGAGGCGGAGGAGCGTGGACTTCCCCGCGCCGCTCGGACCGATGAGGGCCACGGTGCGGGCCGCGGGCACCGCGAGGGAGACCGGCCCGAGCCCCTCCGCGCCGTACCGCTTGACGACCTCGCGGAGCTCGATGGCCGGTGCACCCTCGGTCGATTGAGCCGCGCGCATCCTGCCGTCCCCGCTAACCGCGGCCGCGCACGCTTCCAGGGCTCTGCCGGGTCGTCGGGGCGTACGCATCGTAGGGGGCGAAGGGGGACGGGATGCCCACGAAGAGCACCACACGGAAGGCGAAGGCGGACCTCCGGGCCGGGAAGCGGCCCTCCACGGCGGCGGGCGAGTTCGTCCGCGAGGAGATGGAGCACATCCGCGAGGGGAAGCATGGGGCCCGCTCGTCGAAGCAGGCGATCGCGATCGGGCTCTCGAAGGCCCGGCGGGCGGGCGTGCCCCTGGCGCCGCCGAAGAAGGGCACGACGAGCGCGCGCACGCGGCGCTCCGCGCAGCGTGACGCCGAGGTGGGACAGGGCAAGCGCAAGCCGCGCGCGCCCTCGCGCCGGAGGAGCGCCGCCGCGAAGGGCGCGCTGAAGCGCGAGGGGCGCGCGGCCGCGTCGAAGCGGTCGCTGTCCGCGCAGGCGAAGCGCGCGGCG